>JAGLDN010000003.1 GCA_023145575.1 Psychromonas sp. | reverse complement strand
TCGAGATAGACCAATTAAGATCAATTCAATTAATTTTGCTATCAAAAAAACGCTGAGCACTTTATGGTGCGGTAACTTCCTCTCTTTTCAGTACTCTGACTAATGCTTCACCTTGTGATGCGACTTATCATTACAACATAGCATTGCTAACAATAAGAAGTTGCTTATAGGTTTTGTTCAAGGTAATGGATATAAATTTTCGTTCATTTTGGCGAAGGTATTGATAAACTCACCATTTAAAATAATCTATCTATTTCACTTACGCTATGATCGAAATGCTTACACATCTCCCTCACATCAAATTGAGAATCTGTATTGGGTGTATGCATAAAACCAAGCGAAGATGCGCTAATTATATCTAAATTAGGAAAATACCAATCATCAGTCCAAGCATCTACCACCAGTGTACCCTCACTTAATCGACTAAGGCTATTCAACCCTGATATATTGCACGTCCCTTTGTCTGTTACAACAACAAAAGTATGATCTGCATATATTAGATCTGCCACATAGACAAATGAATTAGGAAGAAGTCTCGGATTACGAGATAAAGATGCGAAAACAATCATAGATTGTTCACAACAATTGCCAGCTCCTGTTTCTACGGCATCATTAAATGCCCCCATCACAGTAGTAGGGTTACCGCGTCTGTACCTAAAAATACTTTGCTTGGCCATGTAAGAAGATGGATCTTGAAGATTGGAGGATATAATTTTTTTTTGTCAGTAAAAAACCGAAGCGCACTTTGTGCCGCTGCTTGTCTGTGATGCAGTATTGTATATTCTTTATCAGTCATCAGCATTATTTTCTACCGTTTTATGAGTCATTATAATTAGTCCAAATATATATGCCCGTGTTACTTCAAAGTGCTCGGTCAGGCTTTAGCTCGAACATCAGAGCAAGGCATAACATAAGGTAATTGTTACTCACTTTTCGAATGTTATAACGCAGGGCTGATGCTTGAGCTAAAGCCCCGAAGGGCAAGGTAACTTGCACAAATGAGCGTTGTTATAAAATATCGACATAGAATAACTAGGCTTCAATTTTGTGCCTAGCTACTTGGCACAATTTTCTTTGCTGAGGTTTCATTTTGAAGTAACAAGGGTATAGACTCCATTGTATAGTGTTTAAAAAAATCGGTCCATTATTGAAAAAGGATGATATAACTTTAATAACACGAATAGCAGTAATGATGAACAAAAGTAGTGACAATTACAACCTTGTGCGTTGTCATATATAACATGAGTACGAAATTTATGTTTGTTTGATTTTTGCTATGATCGTAATATGAAAACGATTATAAATATTGAGAAATTAACGACAATTACTGAACTAGAACAATTTCTAGATGGTTAGCAAGCTGTAACTTTTTCTATTTTGAATGAGAAGAAATCGAAATATTCTTTGGCAGATTCAAACGCAAATGCATAATTTTCATGCCACTAGTCCTAGCATAGGTTTTATCATCATTTCGAAAAGTGTTTGCGATAGTATCACTTTTATTAACCTATTATTTAACTAAATTATATTGCTACGAACAGCTTCATCGTGGAGCAGTTTAAAAATCTGTAGATTTTGGCCAGTATTGTCACAAAAGACCATTGATGTTTTGTTGCCAAGAACAGTACCGATCTGCAAAGAAATAGTCTCATTCAAGCGATTTAGACACTTTTATATGTATATATTCGAATCGAAAGCCGAAAATACTAGAGCCCAGCCCATGTATAGTATTACTCTTCAGGTGCGAACCAACGAAGAGAGATAAAACATGAACTGGGAAGACCAATTTATATCATTATATTTGCTGATCTACAATGAATATCAAAATATAATTCAGGCACATTTTGAATGATTTACCAACGGAAAAATGATTCATTTACAGATGAAGAAGTAATGGCAATATATTGTTACGGTATATTAAGGGGTTAGCGAACAATCTCAGTCATACATCGTCATGCTCAAGATCATCTTAGTTCCCATTATCATCCTAGTGACCATTTTCCAAAACTCTGTGGTTATGCTGGTTCGCACATCGAGTTAACAAGTTGTCAAATTGATTTATTGCCTTGATAGATTTTTTGAAAACAAAAAAACATATCGACTGATGATGACAGCGTTTATCTTATTGATCCGTTTCATATTCCACTCGCTAGGAATAACTATGCTTACACAGCTAAAGTGGCACCAGAGCTCGCAAGTCAAAGCTACAACTCATCTAAGAAAATGTATTATTACGGTGTCAAAGCACATGTTGTTGCGCGTAAACGAAAAGCCAGCTTAACAGATCCTGAAATAATCTTTATTGAAGGCAGGATGAACCTGTTTTTGATCAAATTCGGCCGATGCTTACAGACAATTTGCTGTTTGGCAATCAAGCTTACAAAAGATCCGATGAAGATAAGGTTGACTCAGGGCAGGGTTTGAAAGTATTGACAACTTTAAAAAAACAAAGGGGAAAGAAGGAATTATCGACAAAGGAAAAAAATATTCCAATACAAGATCACGTATGAGGTAGCCGACTGAAGCATTATTTGCTTGGCTCAATAAAGTTACTGGCATTGAGGATGCACATCAAACGTTCGTTCGTCAAAAGGATTACCTACGCATATTTATGGAAGACTGGCGGCTGCAATGATGCTTCGCAGTTACCCTGAACTTGGCTTTTGATTCGAATATATACCCATGTGACGCAAAAATGCTTTGTCAGGTTCAAGCTCAATAATGAGAACAAGGCACAATAATAGGTAATTGTTATTCACTTTTCGATTATTGTAACGCAGCCTTAGTTTTCGAGCTTATGCCCCGCAGGGAAAGACAACTAGTACCAAGGCGCGTTGTTATAAAATAGTCATGTAGAATAACCACTTAGGAATTAAAGTCTTTATTTTAATTCAACCTTTGGTGATTAAGGCAGTTAATCACCAAAAGGAAATTTTATGCCTAGCACCTTGGTACTATTTCCCTTGCTGAATTTGCACTTTTGCGTCACATGGGTATAGATTGAAAAACGCTTCATTTTTTCATTGACCTTTAAATCAAGGCAGGTAAGAACAGATCTAATGATGAGTTAAGATCCAGAAATAATGTATGAGTTACCGCTTAAAATGAAGATGCACTTGATTTCCAACGCCCTTGCTATATAGCTTTGATTTCTATTACAATCGACAGATCTAGGTGCTGAACGTCGTCTTGATAGTATTTTCATTGCTGGGAATAAGTCTCATCACCAAGGCAAAAATCAATTATTTTGTTTCTTTTATTAACTGAAAAAATGAATGACTCATAAACTAAAGTGTTAGAATTTATGTCAAAGCAAAGTATACAATTCAATCAGTGGAGAGTGATTATACCAATTAAAAGAACTACCATTTAATATTCTCTGAGAAGTCATCACGGTAAAATTATTATCTACAGCACCAGGCCCATAACCAAAGTCTTCACCTAATAATCTAATTTCTGGGCCGATAGTTGCCGGAATACATAGATTTGAATGCCAGCCCATAACAACTAAATTTTTAACGCTATGCTCTTTTCTTAATATATTGGCTAAGTCGGTTTTGCCGCTAAATGCATTATAAGTACGCTTATTGATTACTCTTGTATTTTTTGGAAGCAGTGCTCTGAGCGATTTTTTAATAGCACGTTTGTAACTGGAAAGATCATGCTTATGATTATAAATATAAGATCCTGCTGGAAACCCTCGATCGAATTGAATCAAAAAAACTGGACAATTTAATGCTTGAGCTAACATGATAACTTTTTGTTGACCCCCAGTTATATCTTTAATAGGGTATAAATTAAACCTGTTATCATCATCAGGACACCTATCGCGATCTATGAGATCTTCATCTTCTTCTTCTTCATCAATAACAAGTACCGCTAAAGAAGAAGCTACCATTTGCATTTGTTCTAAAAGACTGCTATGAATAATCATGATACTTTTCCATTGTAAAAAATTTTATCTGAAGGTGCACTTGCCGATATTATTAACTGATGTTACGCAGTTGAACCCAGTTCGTAATGTAAGGCCTCAATTGCTTTTTTTTTGCGTTTTTAAATCAAATGTTGTAAAATATTTTTTAGGCTTAAGTACTCCAATTTTACCGTTGCTAGTAAAGACATGAAGATATGATTTCTCTGTGCTTTTTTGTTTTCTGCTGATTTGCCAGAGCTATATTTGATTTTATATTTTTATGAAAACTTCAATTTTCCATCGTTTTTGATAGATTGTTTCTATTGACTGTTTATTAAGCTTAACATCATTACTAATCAAATATAATATTCCTTCACTACCCTCTTTGTTTTAAATATTTGTCGATGTAAAAGAATTGGAGGATCCATTCCTTTTAGCCAATCGCAGATCGGACTTTCTGACCAATCTGTTGAATTAACCAGCTGAAAATGACCTTGTAATTTATCTTATCTACTTGGCACAATTAATCGGTTATTTTTAATTCGATAATAAAATATTTTTTATTTTTTCATGAATAAATATCATGTTTCAAATTGACGAAAACCAATTATTAGCAAATACGTAGCGACATTTCAATGATTTTGCTTGCATGCTTTAGGCATGAATATCAACTCCTCATTTTTAGTTGTATTGCGCTTTCTTTTTAGTTTTTGTGTCGCAACATCTGAGTATTGAATCTCTTTTGTAATGAGTTTAAAGGCAACTGGGATCTTTGATGGACCAGAATGATAAATACAATTGAGTTAGTTTATGCCTTTGATTCAGCGACCAAGGGTATGATCAAAGTGCAAACTAATAAGCTCGTTTTCATTCGATAATGGTTAAGACTGAACGGTGTCGCGAAAGATTAAAACGAGATCATCAGACTCAATTTCCCACACCTCTTTTTTTACATTGATCCACAAGTCAGCCGAAGTTAACTGTTTGTGAGATAAAACGCGAGTCATTTGATCGTGACGAATAACTCCATATAGAGGATTCGATAAGCCAGTTGCTGTTGTATAACTAAAGGGAGTTACAAGGTGATCAATATACAGCTCAAATATTTGTTTTTGTTTGTGTCTATACTTTAACCGTTTCCCGTATGGAATTTTAGCTTACTGCGTAACATCAGTTACAATAAGTGTGTAATCTAAATTTTATGCAGGGATATAGAATTATTCAAGGCGTAAGTAAATTATTTTATGTTATAAAATAAATGATCTATTTCTTGTAATTGGTATAACATCTTCTAAAATAAAAAATTATCTTGATTGATCTTCCGACATTATGGATGACTCATTTTACCTGAATTTGTTATCAACAACATTAAATACGATGGGCTATTTTTAGTTAATGTTCGAAGGTATTAGTCATTGTAGTTCCAATATAAGGCGCGTTTATCGTAGATACTTTTAGAATATGTATGGTTATCATTTTTGTTTTTGCCAGTATGCTTTCTTTTTCATCTAATAAAAAAACTTGTATTTTATGCGTCCCTCTATCGACATTTTTTGCGGAAATAGTCGTTGATAATTGCGCGCTCCCAAATTTTATTCCATCAATGTAAAGCTGAAGTTTGTGCTGTTGATTTTGTTGCGGTGTAATGACAACATTAACAGAAAAATTGCCATTATTCGCACGAATGGCTTGATCATTTTGTGGTGACGTGAAATTGACTTGATAGGTAATTATTTTTTTTATGTGAACATTCGCAAGATTGCCAGATACAATATTATCTTCACCTGCTTTTTTTTGTTTGTTATTATCAGAAACAATGTTGTTTTTTTTGATGCTAAACTTTTGCGTTCCTACTGCCGCATGATCTGAAAAATGAGAAATTCCATCTTTATCAGTCCAAGTGTATATCGCGCCTTCAGCAATTATTACGCCAAATGAGAAGTAAACAATGATTGAAAATAATAAAATAATAATTTTCATCATAATGCGCATTTCTCCTTTGCCCGTGACGTGAGAATTCGCTAATCAGCGCCACGTTACAGGCATCGAATCTAAAATAATTAATTATACACTGTAATAAAGTTCAAACTCTTTAGGGTGGGTTGCTTGTGAAACCGCCTGACATTCAGCAGTTTTAAGCGCAATGTAGGCATCAATTGATTCATTTGAGAATACGCCACCTTCAAGTAAAAAATCACGATCAACATCAAGTGCGGCAAGTGCTTCTTCAAAAGAAATGGCAACTTGTGGAATGATATCCGCTTCTTCTTTTGGTAAATCATATAAATCCTTGTCTAGCGGTTCACCAGGATCAATTTTATTTTTAATCCCATCAAGTCCCGCCATTAACATCACCGAAAAACCTAAGTAAGGGTTCATTGTTGGATCTGGAAAACGCACTTCGATACGCGCAGCTTTTGGTGTTGGTACCATAGGGATACGGATAGATGCACTACGATTACCCGCTGAATACGCCAGCATAACAGGTGCTTCAAACCCTGGTATCAGACGTTTGTATGAATTAGTAGATGCATTTGTATAAGCATTAATTGCCTTTGCATGCTTGATGATGCCACCGATGTAGTAAAGCGCGAGCTGCGACATTCCGCCATATTGATCACCAGAAAACAGGTTCACTCCGTCCTTACTAAGCGATTGATGGCAATGATTACCAGAGCCATTATCGCCAACAAGTGGCTTAGGCATAAACGTCGCTGTTTGTCCAAATTCATGCGCAACATTATGTACAACATATTTATAAATTTGAATTTCATCTGCTTTTTTAACGATGGTATTAAATCGACAAGCTATTTCATTTTGGCCGCCAGTTGCTACTTCATGATGGTGCGCTTCAATAATTAAGCCCATTTCTTCCATGGCTAAACACATTGCACTACGAATATCTTGCCCACTATCAACAGGTGAAACAGGGAAATAACCACCTTTAATCGAAGGACGATGCCCCATGTTACCCTCTTCGTATGCCGTGCCTGAATTCCAAGCAGCTTCTTTAGAATCAATCGAATAGAACGCTTCCGAAATACCGTTGGCATATCTAACATCATCAAAGAGGAAGAACTCTGGCTCAGGCCCAAATAAAATAGTATCTGCAATACCTGTCGAATGCATATATGCTTCAGCACGCTTTGCCACAGAGCGAGGATCACGATCATATCCCTGCATTGTTCTTGGCTCTAAAATGTCACAACGCAATATAAGCGTTACATCATGCGTAAATGGGTCGAGTACAGCCGTTGTAGGAACCGGCATTAAGACCATATCTGAATTTTGAATGCCTTTCCAACCAGCGATAGAAGATCCATCAAACATTTTTCCATCTTCAAAAAAATCTTCATCTACTTGGTGGTGTGGCACGGAAACGTGCTGCTCTTTACCATGTGTATCAGTGAAACGTAAATCAACAAATTTAACCTCTTTCAACGCGATTAAATCAAGAACATCTTGCATAGTTTTAGTAGACATATTAATTTAAAACCTCAATTATTTAGAATATATAATTTTGCAAGTCTAAATATAAATTTTAATTTAGACCTTTTTACGACATAATTTATCCATTTTTATGACATACTAAACAAAAGTCGTTTTAAGTCAACAAAAGATTCTCAAGCAAGCATTTAGACTCGTTAAAGTGAGCCTTATACCCATTTTACTTCGAAATGCAACCTCAACTATAGTTAAATTTACAAGATCCTCGCTTTAACGCAGATCAAGCATCGCAATATTGCTTAACCCGAATTGTGCTTAATGAGCATCATCCATTTAAAGCTAACGACAAACGATATGTTGCCATTGTTTTGATAATCAAGTCCGAGGTAAACATTACATCTTGAGGGCGCAGTGGCATATGCCACTTTTAAAACTTTCTATTTTGAAAATAATAGCTACAATACACAGACTTTCCAAATTCAGCTTAAAATAACTAATTTGGCACATACCAATAAGATAAAAAACTAACATCTATTTTTATCTCATTGGTCTTTTTACATCATAGCTTTTAAGGCTCAAAAATGTCGGTACATAAACTAAGAAATATAGCGATAATTGCTCATGTTGACCACGGTAAAACGACACTGGTTGACAAATTACTAGAGCAATCTGGCACATTAGATATCCGTAGTGGTGGTCAAGAGCGTGTAATGGACTCTAACGATCTAGAAAAAGAGCGTGGCATTACTATTCTTGCAAAAAATACAGCAATCGAGTGGGATGGCTACCATATAAATATCGTTGATACGCCTGGACACGCTGATTTTGGTGGTGAGGTAGAGCGTATCATGTCAATGGTCGACAGTGTTTGCTTAATCGTGGATGCTGTTGATGGACCGATGCCTCAGACCCGTTTTGTAACACAAAAAGCATTCGCACACGGCCTTAAACCAATCGTTATCATCAATAAAATAGATAAACCTGGTGCACGGGCTGAATGGGTAGTAGATCAAGTATTTGACTTATTTGATAACTTAGGTGCAAGCGATGAGCAGTTAGACTTTAAAGTAGTTTATGCGTCAGCATTAAATGGCTGGGCAAATACAATATCAGAAGAGCCAACACAAAACATGGACGCATTATTAACCTCAATTGTTGAAAATGTCCCGCCACCTAAAGGTGATCCTGACGGTCCTTTTCAAATTCAAATCTCTCAACTTGATTATAACTCATATGTCGGTGTTATCGGTGTTGGTCGTATCACACGTGGTACTGTTAAACCTAACCAAGCAGTGACAGTCATTGGTAGTGATGACAAACAACGAAAAGGAAAAGTTGGCCAAGTACTCGGTTACCTAGGCCTTGAGCGTAATGAGATAGAAATTGCACGAGCTGGTAACATTATTGCAATTACCGGTTTAGGTGAACTTAAAATTTCAGATACAATTTGTGATCAAAATGCAGTTGAAGCATTACCACCGTTAAATGTTGATGAGCCAACGGTAACAATGACTTTCCAGGTGAATACTTCGCCATTTTGTGGTAAAGAAGGTAAATTCGTTACATCGCGAAACATTTTAGACCGTCTACAAAAAGAGCTAGTACACAATGTAGCTCTTAGGGTTGAAGAAACAAATGATCCTGACAAATTTAAAGTATCGGGGCGAGGCGAATTACACTTAGGTATTTTAATTGAAAACATGCGTCGTGAAGGTTTCGAGCTTGCAGTATCTCGACCAGAAGTCATTGAGCGTATCATTGACGGTAAATTACATGAGCCAATGGAAGCATTAACCGTTGATTGTGAAGATCAGCATCAAGGTCGCATAATTGAGCAACTTGGTGTTCGTAAAGCAGAAATGACCAATATGCTCCCTGATGGTAAAGGTCGTGTACGTTTAGATTTTATGATCCCAAGTCGTGGCTTGATTGGTTTTCAAACTGAATTTATGACAATGACCTCAGGCTCTGGCTTGCTATATCATACATTCGATCATTATGGCCGGCACAAAGGTGGTGCAATAGGTCAACGTCAAAATGGTGTTTTAATTTCAAATTCAACTGATAAAGCGGTGACCTACTCTTTATTCTTCTTGCAAGATCGGGGACGTTTATTCATAGAGCACGGCACTGAAGTCTATGAAGGGCAAATTATCGGTATTCATATCCGCTCAAATGACTTAACAGTAAACTGTGTACGTGGTAAGCAACTTACCAACGTACGAGCATCAGGTACAGATGAAGCACAAGTACTCTCTCC
Source organism: Psychromonas sp. (assembly GCA_023145575.1). Lineage (GTDB taxonomy): Bacteria > Pseudomonadota > Gammaproteobacteria > Enterobacterales > Psychromonadaceae > Psychromonas. Next base: position 2,611 of record JAGLDN010000003.1, on the reverse strand, counting down.
TGCAATCAAAATGTCATTAGAGCAAGCGCTTGAGTTCATTGACATTGATGAGTTAGTAGAAGTAACACCAGAAAGCATTCGAATTCGTAAGAAACTTCTTACAGAAAATGAACGTAAACGCGCAGCACGTCCTAAAAAAGACTAGTTATTTATTAGCCTCGCGTTAAAAAAAACCCTTATCGGAATCATTTGGTAAGGGCTTTTTTCATGCCCGTGAAATAATTAAAAACAGTTTAATGCATGATCATCTTATAAATTACAGGTTTGCAACCAAAAAATCGCTCAGGGTACTTCTTCCACAGAAGACAAGAGTAATCAACAAGCATGGGTATAATGCATTTACTGGGACCAATTTATCTCAATTATTAGCACAACAGTATCAATGTAAAGGCGTCGAGAATTTAGTTGTTATGGGTTTTAATTCTAATATATGTGTTGCGGCAACTATAGGCCCAGAATATAGAAACGGTAAAAACTATCAGCTTGGCCTTGGAGCAGTAGATCACAACTTAACAGTGCTTACTTGTCAACAGATATTAACTGGTGAGGATGCGTGGTGGACTGAACATTCTCCACTGATTAAATTTTATAGCCATCTTTAACATAAATTCTAACACTTAGGTTTTCGATTCATTCATTGTTTCGGTTAATAAAATAGCTCAAAGTGATTTATTTTTGCTTCATTTGTGATGATTATTACTAACAATTAAAATGCACTCTGAGAGACTTTTATGACCTATACTTGGTTTAATGATACAAATAAAAGCGATGTAGTAAGGGTGCTCAAAATTAGGTGAACGTTTCATTTTACTAAATATTCTGACATTAGTTCTTTTTATCTACTTTATGTTATACCATGTATTCCATGCCATTTTTAAAACCAATAAATACAAAAGATGACGTAATAAATGCATACATATACGGTGGAAGTAAAATAAGATAGAATCAAATTTTTATAACGTCAGGACCCTCATTATGTATATTAAAGGCAATCTTTTACAGGAAATGCAAAAGGTAAGTTCATCTTTAGCGGTACTTGTGATTGATGAACAGCGCTACACCCCTGATCTGGCGGGGCTAATGGATCCTGGTGATTCTAAGAGGACTAATTTCTCCCCTATAAAAGATGTCTACTCGGCTCAACAAAAAGTTCTCATGTTAGCTGAATTATATAATTGTCCAATTTTTTTTATTCAAATGGATACCGGTTTTCCTCTAGGATCTTTTTCTTATGATGAAGGTGAGATTAGCGATGACGTGCACGCTACCAAAGTAGCGCTCAGAGCACTTCTTCCACCAGATACAATAATAATCAATAAACATACCTGCAATGCATTTATCGGTACAGGTCTCTTTGAAATATTATCAAAACAGTATCAGGATTGTGGCGTGAAGAATTTAGTTATTATGGGTTGGGATGCTAATGTATGTGTTCCAGGCACTATAGGTCTAGAAGTCCAGTACAACAACACAACAATAGTATTAGGCCCAGGAGCCGATCAACACGGCATGTCAGTACTAACTTGTCAGGCGGTATTAAATGGTGATACTGCGCTGTGGGGTGATCTTTATGATGGAATTAAATTTTATAGCCATCTTTAACATAAATTCTAACGCTTATGTTTACGGGTATTCATTGTTTAGGTTAACAAAAAATCAAAAACCATTGATTTTCCAACGGTGATAAAGCTTATTACTTACAATGAAAATGCACTCTGGGAGACTTTCATCACCTAGACTTCGCCAAGTGATAGAAATCAAAGCGATATAGCAAGTGTGTTGGAAATTAGGTGATCGTTTCATTTCAGCAAAAAATTCTAACATTAGTTATTTTACCTACCCTCTGTTATACCATGTACTCCCTGCCTTTCTTTAAAACCAGCACAAAAAATATAACTACGCATGTTAGTTAAAGATAAATTTACAATAACAACAACATAAAGTAACATGTAATTCTCACAGTATTTAGACAGATGTAAAAAGAAGCTTCCTATTATAAAATTTCTAATCGCTCATTAAATCACCATTTTTTATAACGTCAGGAGCCTCATTATGTATATTAAAGGCAATCTGTTACCGGAAATGCAAAAGGTAATTTCATCTTTAGCGGTACTTGTGATTGATGAAACGACCGACGTTGAAAGGACAAAAAAACCTTTCGATCCTAATCGCTCTAATTTCTCCCCTATAATTGATATAACCGCGAGTCAACAACACGTTATCATGTTAGCTCAAGCATATAATTGTCCAATTTTTTTATTTCAATTCGATCCTGAGTTTCCTACAGGATCTTATATTTATGTTCATAATGATGATGATCCTCTTAGCAATTACACTGATTGTACCAAAAAATCGATCCGGGCACTGCTTCCACAAAATACAAGAGTAATTAATAAGCATGGGTATAATGCATTTACTAAGAGCAACTTATCTCAATTATTAGCACAACAGCATCAATGTAATGGCGTTAAGAATTTAATTGTTATGGGCTGGAATTCTAATGCATGTATTGCGGCAACTATAGGCCCAGAAGTTAGAAACGGTAAAAACTATCAGCTTGGCCTTGGAGCAGTAGATCACAACTTTACAGTGCTTACTTGTCAACAGATAT
>JAGLDN010000299.1 GCA_023145575.1 Psychromonas sp. | reverse complement strand
TATTTTTTTACCCGTTGCAGGTTTTAAAAGTTTGGGTGTCCAGCCTTTTTCAAGCGCTAAATCACCTAAAAATCGTTCAACTGAATGGATGCTAACCGAATCATCAACCTTATCTCGGTTGCAATGTGTTTCACACGGGTGATAACAAACACGGCCATGAACAGCGGGTAATGGGTTGTTTTTAACCAACTCTTGCCATGCTTCGTGATATTCACCCTTTGCAACAAATGCAAGCCAGGCTTGAATATTTTCACCCGCAGGGCATACTCCATTACAAGGTGGAAGATAAGATTGATAAATAGGTTTGTGATGCTTAACGGCACCCGTACCAGATGAGTGAGTTAGGTCGGCTTTCGACGCCATATCTGTTTGTTTGATTTTCATAAACTACCTTCGATACATTAGAGAATGCTAAACTACTAACATAGTTGGCTTTAAAGTAAAAAGCTGAGAGCTACATCGCAAAACTCATTGCTTATTTAAAATTTCGACATTAGATAGATATAGATCAATTTTTAACAAGGTAAAATAAAAAAATGAAGACAACACTTCGCTGGCCTGCTCCTGCAAAACTAAATTTATTTTTATACATCAATGGTCAACGACCTGATGGATACCATGAACTCCAAACCTTATTTCAATTTATCGATCTCTGTGATTATTTGACCTTTATTCCAAATAACAGCGATGAAATTACTATCTCCCCTGAAATCAAAGATTTAGATGTTCAAGATAATTTAATTTATAAAGCCGCTATGTTATTAAAGCCCTTTACAAAAAATAAAGCCGGTGCAGATATACATATCGAGAAAAACTTGCCGATGGGTGGCGGGTTAGGTGGCGGGTCATCTGACGCTGCGACCACATTGGTTGCCTTAAATTACTATTGGCAACTTGGATTATCTAATCAAAAACTCTCTGAAATTGGCTTAGTGTTAGGTGCTGATGTTCCTATATTTGTTCATGGGAAAGCCGCTATTGCAGAAGGTGTTGGTGAAACATTATCACCAGCAAGCCCAACAGAAAATCATTATTTACTTGCAATACCAAACTGTCATATATCAACCCCATCCGTTTTTAAAGATAAGCAATTAATACGTAACACGCCCAAACGCACTCATCAGGAATTAATGGTGAAAAAATGGACAAATGATTGTGAGCCATGTGTCAAAAATAAACATTCTGAGGTTGCCAAGGTGATAGACTGCTTGATAGAATATGCACCGACGCGTTTAACGGGTACGGGGGCATGTGTATTTAGCACCTTTGATACAGCAGAAAACGCGCAAAAAATATTAAGTAAAGCACCACATTGGTTAACTGTTTTTAAAACAAAAGGCTTAAATAATTCCCCTTTAAACGAATTATTGACTACATTAAAGCCATAAAACTACACTCATTGATACATACAGAGGTCAACGTAAGTTATGAAACTATTCGCAGGTAATGCAACACCAGAACTAGCACAGAAAGTCGCAGATCGTCTTTTTATAAAATTAGGCAGCGCGCATGTTGGTAAATTTAGTGATGGCGAGATTCATGTTCAGATCAATGAAAACATTCGTGGCGATGATGTGTTCATCATGCAGTCAACTTGCGCACCAACTAATGATAACTTAATGGAATTAATCGTGATGATTGATGCACTTCGTCGTGCTTCTGCCGGTCGAATTACCGCAGTTATCCCTTATTTTGGTTATGCACGTCAAGATCGCCGTGTACGTTCAAGCCGTGTTCCAATTACCGCAAAAGTAGTCGCTGATTTCTTATCAACCGTTGGCGTTGATCGTGTTGTCACTGTAGATTTACACGCTGAGCAGATTCAAGGTTTCTTTGATGTGCCGGTTGATAACGTATTTGCAAGCCCTGTTTTACTTGAAGATATTAATGCAAAAAATTTAGATAACCCAATGATTGTTTCACCAGATATTGGTGGTGTTGTTCGCGCCCGCGCTGTAGCAAAATTATTAGATGATGCCGATCTGGCTATTATCGACAAACGTCGTCCGAAAGCAAACGTTGCACAAGTAATGCATTTGATCGGTGATGTTGAAGGCCGTCATTGTGTGATTGTTGATGACATGATTGATACAGGTGGCACGTTATGCCAAGCAGCAGCAGCACTTAAAGAGCGTGGCGCATTATCCGTTTATGCTTATGCTACACATGCCGTATTCTCAGGCACAGCGGCTAAAAACATTGCAGACTCTGTGATTGATGAGTTTATTGTTACTGATTCAATTCCTTTATCAGAAGAAATCAT
>JAGLDN010000298.1 GCA_023145575.1 Psychromonas sp. | reverse complement strand
CAATGTGAAAGATCAACAGCCACTAATTTGTGTTTAATTAGGGAATTCAATAAGGGATAAAATGGGTTGGGATCATTTTATTAAGCAACAAACAGCATGTCAATATTTTAATAAATTACAGTTATTTTTAGATAAACGTCATAAACAAGGAAACATTATTTATCCCGCCCAACATAATCGCTTCAGGGCATTTTATTTGACCTTATTAGAAAATATCAAAGTCGTTATTGTAGGACAAGATCCTTACCACGGAGCGCATCAAGCTGATGGCTTAAGTTTTTCGGTAGCAAATAATGTTAACATTCCCCCTTCATTACTCAATGTCTATAAAGAATTATCAACGAGTATTGATGGATTTATAACACCAGAAACAGGCTCTCTTGAGCATTGGGCAAAGCAAGGGGTGTTATTGTTAAATTCAGTGTTGACCGTTGAACATGCAATGCCAGGCAGTCATGCTAACAAAGGTTGGGAAATATTTACAGATAATGTGATTAAAGAGATAGATAAAAATTGTGATGGCGTTATTTTCCTTTTATGGGGGAACTACGCCCAAAAAAAAGGATCGATCATTGATCGGGATAAACACCATGTTTTGACCTCATATCACCCATCGCCGTTATCAGCATACAGAGGCTTTTTTGGCTGTGGACATTTTAAGAAAACAAATGAAATATTAGTTAGATCAAATAAATTACCGATAAAATGGTAAACGTTATAACTATGATCTTTTGCATTTTAAAGTAAAATGAGTAAAGGTATAAAAAACTAAACATTAAATCGAAAGTGAATAACATCGCCGTCTTGGGTAATGTATTTCTTGCCTTCTAAACGCCATTTACCTGCGTCTTTTGCACCTGCTTCTCCGTTGAATTCGATGAAATCATTATAGCTGATGATTTCAGCGCGAATGAAACCTCGTTCAAAATCAGTGTGGATAACACCTGCAGCTTGTGGTGCTGTTGCACCAATTTTTACGGTCCAAGCACGTACTTCTTTGACGCCTGCTGTAAAGTAGGTTTGCAGGTGAAGTAGCTGATAGCCACCGTAAATAACACGATTTAGCCCAGGCTCATCTTGACCAATGGCTTGTAAAAATTCTGCTTTGTCTTCGTCATCTAGCTCTGCAATTTCTGATTCTATCGATGCACAAACAGGCACGACAACTGCGCGTTGTGCTTTTGAAATTTCGCGTACAGTGTTTAAAAGTGGGTTATTTTCAAATCCATCTTCTGCAACATTCGCAATATACATGGTTGATTTTGAAGTTAAAAAGTTAAGATAGCTTATTGCTATTTTTTCTTCCTTGCTTAGGTCCATCTTGCTCACCATACCATCATTTTCTAGATACGTTTTTATTTTTTCAAGTACGGTCAGTTGAAATTTGGCATCTTTATCGCCACCTTTTGCACGTTTTGCAACACGCACAATACTACGTTCACAGCTTTCTAAATCCGCAAGAACAAGCTCTGTATTGATGATCTCAATATCATCTTTTGGGTCAATTTTATTTGCGACGTGAACAATATTTTCATCTTCAAAACAGCGTACAACATGCGCAATAGCGTCCATTTCACGAATGTTTGCTAGAAATTTATTACCAAGACCTTCACCTTTTGAAGCGCCTTTAACTAAGCCTGCAATATCAACAAATTCCATTGTTGTGGGTAAAATTCTTTGCGGGTTTACAATTTTAGCAAGTTTATCTAAGCGAGGATCGGGTACTGAAACGATGCCAGTATTTGGTTCGATTGTACAAAATGGGAAGTTTTCAGCTTCGATGCCTGCTTTTGTTAGTGCATTGAAAAGTGTTGATTTACCAACATTTGGCAGGCCTACGATACCACATTTAAAACCCATGAGTATTTCCTTTATTTGCTAATTTTGGGGCGCTCTATTTGTTATTTTTGAGCATTAAAACAGTGCAAGCAATTCATTGCTTTTTGTAAGCCATCTTGCGCTAAAATTGCCGTGCAACGTTTGGCTTCATTGATACTTTGATCTATTAAATCTAGTGCTGGTTTGGGCGGTTTCCCAAGTACATAATCGCTGAGGTTGTTGCGATATTGAGGGCGACCTATGCCAATGCGCAATCGATAGAAATTATTGTTATTGCCAAGCTTATTGATTATATCTTTTAAACCATTATGTCCAGCGTGGCCACCACCGAGTTTAAATTTTGCAGTGCCTGGCGGAAGATCAAGATCATCATGTGCAACAAGGATTTCATCGGGATCAATACGATAAAAGTGACTGATTGCAACTACGGCTTTTCCACTTAAATTCATAAAGGTAGTAGGAACCAGTAAGCGAATGTCATTGTCTGCAATTTGTATACGAGCTGTCAGTCCATAGAATTTTGCTTCGGCTTTTAATTGGATATTTTCTTGAGCGGCAAGTTGATTAATATACCAGTGTCCTGCATTATGTCTTGTTTGTGCGTAATCTGGGCCTGGATTAGCCAAGCCCACCAACAATTTGATTCTTGTTGACACGACTATTTAGTATCCTCTTTTGTTTTTGTGCTCGTTTCAGTTTCGGTCTCGGTCTCAGTTTCATCTTCTGTATCGATGTCTAGTTTTTCACTTTGCTTAGGCATTGCAATGATTGCGATTGGAAGATTATGTGCTTCTCCTTTTGCCAGTTCAATGGATTCAACTCCCGTTGGTAGTGTTATATCAGAAAGATGTACAGCGACACCCATTTCAACTGCCGATAGATCAACCTCAATAAATGAAGGTAAATCAGAAGGCATGCAAGAAATCTCAACATCGTTTGCAATGTGCGAAACAACACCGCCTTCTTTAACGGCTCTAGATTCATTTGCGTTGATGAAGTGTATTGGCACTACCATTTGAAGTTTTGTAGTGACATCAACACGTAAAAGATCTAAATGTTGAATGAGCTCTTTAAACGCGTGACGTTGGATATCTTTTAGAATAACTTGCTCTACAGTACCGTCAATGTCAAGTTCAAGTATTGAAGAATAAAACGCTTCGATTACTTCAACTTTACGCAGTTCTTTTTGTTCAAGTGTAATAGAGACTGGATCTTTTCCAGCACCGTATACGATTGCTGGTACTAAGTCAGCGAGTCGAAGACGGCGGTTTGCGCTCTTTCTCATGTCTGTACGGATTTTTGCTACTAATGTTGGCACTAAACTTGTGCGCCGAAGGGGGCGGCTCGCACCTTCCTCTTGGATTTTATTTGTTTTTGATTTTGCTTCAATAGACATGGTGTAACTCCAGTAGTGAAGATCAAGTTAGATAACTTGAAATTTAAAATAGACTTTATCTTGCGACCAGATAAAACCACTTCGTAGCTCTGTGATATTTATTTAACCTGACTTCGGGTTAATGAGCGATGTTATTTATCATTAATATGTATCTAGGGCTATAATTGTTGCTCAGATCAATGTAAATTGATCCGTAAAGAGTAGGCAATTCTAAGAGGACATTTAACGCAGAAATAGATGCAAATAAGCCAGTTTGAAAAGTTTGTCTTAGCCCAGAATTTAGGTTTATTAGTAAATAAATTGTAATTTTAACCTTAAATTGGTTTATTTTATCTGCGTAATAGTCCGCCTAGCTTTAATGCAATTATTATCAGGAAGATAAAAACGCGCATTATTATAACTTGCCTTGTAAAATTTTACAAATAAAAAATACTTATATAATGCCCCCGTGACGTAAAAATGCTTTGTCAGGCACAAGATCCATAAACAGAATAAGGTTCAATATTCGACCGATAACCGATTGACAGAACTTGTCGTCAATCGGTTTAATTAACGAAAAAATATTAATTATCAATTGGTTATTCACTTGCTGATTATTATAACGTGGTGTGGCTTTTGTTCATAATAAGTCGAGATTGTCCCTCGTAGGGCAAGGTCACTTGTACCAATGAACAACGTTATAAAATTTCGACGGAGTGCGACAGTTAAAAATTAAAGTTCTTATTTTAATTCGACCTTAGATAATTACCTGCGGCCATCATCGAGAGGGCAATGTTATATCGACTCCTTCGGTACAATGTCTGTTGTTTACTTTTCACCATTAAGTTACATGCTTATCGGTATTAATGAAACATCGCTGAAATAGATTCTTCATTGCCTACGCGGCGGATAACTTCAGCAAGCATTGTGCTTAAGCTAAGTTGTTTTACTCTCCCCGTTGCAATTACTTCTGCTGACAATGTAATAGAATCCGTCACAATAAATTCATCAATGACTGAATTTGAGATGTTCGCAGGCGCATTTCCTGAGAATACGGCGTGTGTGGCATAAGCATAAACAGATAATGCGCCACGCTCTTTAAGCGCCGCCGCTGCTTGGCATAATGTGCTCCCAGTATCGATCATGTCATCAACAATGATACAGTTGCGACCTGACACATCACCGATTATATTCATTACTTGCGCAACATTAACCTTTGGGCGACGCTTATCAATAATTGCTAAATCCGCATCATTTAATAATTTGGCGTGCGCGCGAGCGCGTACAACACCGCCAATGTCAGGCGAAACTATCATTGGATTTTTAATTTTTTTCTCTAGCATATCCTGTAGCAATACGGGACTTGCAAATACATTATCAACAGGGACATCGAAGAAACCTTGAATTTGTTCTGCGTGTAAATCGACAGTAACAACGCGATCTACACCAACAGTTGATAGGAAATCTGCAACTACTTTGGCTGTTATTGGTACACGACTAGAGCGTACACGTCGATCTTGACGCGCATATCCAAAATAAGGTATGACAGCAGTAATGCGGCCTGCAGATGCACGTCGAAGCGCATCAATCATGACGATTAATTCCATTAGGTTGTTATTGGTTGGTGCACATGTCGATTGGATTATAAAAACATCTGCGCCACGAATATTTTCATTTATCTGTACATTAATTTCACCATCACTAAATCTCCCTACATGAGCGTCTCCTAGTTTTATAAAAAGTCGCTCAGCAATTTTTTGTGCTAAGTCTGGGGTTGCATTACCTGCAAATAGTTTCATAAGTTACGTTGAACCTCTTTATCAATGATATTAAATTTTATACCAATTAAATTAATAATGAATCCTTTTAGGAATAAAAAAGATGTTTTTTGGTTATTAATTTTATTTATATAACAGAGACTTACAGTGATTATCACTGTTTTTATATATTCTCTAGTTGTTGTTTGTTAAGCAATGCTGATCTAATGGCTATCTTGATTGTAAAGTCGATAATAATTTATTTAATGGTGAATTATTTAACCCATGTGTGTTAAATGCATTTAACCACGTAGGGGCTTTATCAAATATGTTTATTGCTTGCTCCGCGGTTGTAAATGTACTAAATACACATGCACCAGTACCTGTTAAACGTGTCGGTGCGTATTCTATCAACCAGTCTATGATCTTGGCAACCTCAGAATATTTTTTTTTAACACAATTTTCACAATCATTTTGCCATTTATGTTGCATTAATTCTTGATGTGATCGTTTTTTTGTATTACGGATCAGATATTTATTGTTAAATATGCTAGCGGATGAAATTTGGTAGCTTGGTCGCGCAATGACATAATAATTTTCAACTGGTGTTGCGCTCGTTAGTTTTTCACCGATGCCTTCTCCAATAGCCGACTTACCATAAACAAAAATAGGAATATCAGCGCTTAGTTGAAGCCCAATTTCAGCAAGGCTTTTATTGTCGAGTCCTAGTTTCCAGTGATAATTCAAAGCAACCAACGTTGTTGCAGCATCAGATGATCCACCTCCGAGTCCAGCACCCATCGGTATGTTTTTTTCAAGATGAATATCTGCACCTGCATTTTTTTGTGCAAATGGTTTTAATAACATGGCGGCTTTGTAAATTAAATTATCGTGATTGGCGAGACCTTCAATTGAAGGGGAAATGGAGATTTTATTAGTTTTATTTGAGCTAATGCTGAGATGATCACAACAATCTATAAATTGAAAAAGAGTTTGCAGGTTGTGGTAGCCATCCGACCTCTGACCATTAACATATAAAAATAAATTTAATTTTGCTGGAGCAGGCCAGCGAATAGTCTGGTTTATCATCGTATATTGAAGCCTTTCTTTAAATTGATCAAACTATATATATGGTACTTGAAAGCAAAAAATCAGCAAGGTAAATAGTGCGGTGATCCTCGGCATAAAATTGATGTAATAGATTGGATCATCAGGAATGTAAATCCTTATTTAACACAAAATGAAACATCAGGCACAACTCGATAAGCAGAATGAGGCGCAACATTTCATCGATGAACTATTAGCTACTAGCTGCGTTCATCATTTTAGGTATAAATAACGGAAAAATATTAATTCTTAATTGGTTACTCCCTTTTCGATTGTTGAGTGCAAGGCTGCTCTGGATTGAACAAAAGCCGAGTTAGAGCAAAACGAGCAAGACATCTTCTACCAATCAACAATGTTATAAAATTTCGACATAGAGAGTCTTGTATTGAATTAAAATAAAGTCTTTAGTTCCTAAGTAGTTATTCTACATAGAGATTTTATAACAACGCAGGTCGTTTCTAGTTGGCTTGCCTTGCCCTGCAGGGCACAAGCTCAAAACCAAGACTACGTTACAATAAT
>JAGLDN010000297.1 GCA_023145575.1 Psychromonas sp. | reverse complement strand
ATCTTATCTTCCACCTTGTAATGGAATATGCCCCGCAGGTGAAAATATTCAAGGATGGCTTGCATTTGTATCAAAAGGTGAATATTACGATGCGTGGCAATTGTTAATCGAAAACAATCCTCTACCAGCTGTACATGGTCGTGTTTGTTACCACCCTTGTGAAACACAGTGTAATCGAGCTAAAGTAGATGATCCTGTCAGTATTCACTCAGTTGAGCGATTTTTAGGTGATTTGGCCCTTGAAAAAGGCTGGACACCCAAAATAATAAAACCGCCAACGAATAAAAAAATATTAGTGGTCGGTGCAGGTCCTAGTGGCTTATCAGCGGCTTATCATTTGGCTAGATTAGGACATACAGTAGAAATTCGAGATGCTGGTCCTGTCGCTGGTGGCATGATACATTTTGGAATTCCTGCCTATCGTATGCCGCGTGATGTTTTACGAAATGAAATAAAAAATATAGAAAACATGGGTGTTAAATTTACCCTCAATCATAAAGTTGATGATTTATTAGCGGAAAAAGAAGCAGGGGGCTTTGATGCAGCCTTTGTGGCGGTGGGCGCACATATAAGTAAGCGTGTTGATATTCCGACGAATGAAGCTGGAAAAATTATGGATGCAGTCAGTTTCTTAGCGGATTCAAACAAACCAATAGATAAGCCTTTGTTGGGGAGAAAAGTTGCTATTTATGGGGGAGGTAATACGGCAATGGATGCTGCGCGAACCGCAACACGTCTTGGTGCGGAAGACACAATGATTATTTATCGCCGTGATCGAAAAAGTATGCCTGCACATTCGTTTGAAGCAGATGAAGCGCTAGAAGAAGGCGTTAAAATAAATTGGTTGCGTACCATTAAATCGATTGATAATGGCGAAATAAAAATTGAAAAAATGAAGCTTAATGAGCAAGGTGTTCCTGAGCCCACTGGTGAATTTGAAACACTTGCCGCGGATCATCTTATTCTTGCACTTGGACAAAACATCGATTCGGCACTACTTGCCAATGCACCTGATATTAAATTAAAAAAAGATGGCTCGGTTGTTATTAATGATCAAATGATGACGGGCAGTGCTGGTATTTTTGCAGGTGGCGATATGGTGCCTAGTGAGCGTACGGTTACGATTGCAACAGGGCACGGTAAAAAAGCAGCATTTTATATCGATGCTTGGTTAAATGCAATAACGTACATCAAATCCGCGAAAAATAAAAATGCTGATTATGAAGGCCTGCACCTTTGGTTTAATACTGAAGCTGAACAACAAATCCAACCGATGACGCCAGTGAGTCAACGTGCTGATGATTTTAGTGAAGTTGTTGGGAGCCTAACTGAAAATGAAGTCGTTTTTGAGGCGCAACGATGCTACTCATGTGGTAATTGTTTTGAATGTGATGGTTGTTATGGCGCTTGCCCAGAAGATGCGATATCGAAGCTTGGTAAGGGCTTAGGCTATGATATTGATTATGATAAATGCACTGGTTGCAGTGCTTGTGTGGATCAATGTCCATGTCATGCAATGGATATGGTCGATATTGTAAATAGGCAAGGGGAAGCGTGATGAGCAATTCAAATCAGGTAGTGATGGATGGTGTAGAAGCCACAGCTTATATCGCTTATCGCACCAATGAAGTTTGTGCAATTTATCCAATCACACCGTCAACAGGCATGTCTGAATTTTGCGACCAATGGAGTTCAGAGCGTAAAGTAAACATGTGGAATAACGTGCCAGTTGTTATTGAAATGCAAAGTGAAGGTGGCGCAGCTGGTGCTTTACACGGCGCGCTTCAAACGGGATCAATCGCAACAACATTTACCGCATCACAAGGTTTATTGTTGATGCTACCGAATATGTTTAAAATTGCGGGTGAGTTAACGCCATGCGTATTCCATGTTGCGGCGCGATCCATTGCAACACAAGGGTTATCTATTTTTGGTGATCATCAAGATGTCATGTCAGTTCGTAGCAGTGGCTTCGCGCAACTAGTGTCAATGAGTGTACAAGATACACATGATATGGCGCTTATTGCTCAACGCGCAACGCTTAAATCACGTATTCCTTTTATGCATTTTTTTGATGGGTTTAGAACATCACATGAGATCAATAAAATCACATTAATTAGCGATGAGGTTATCAATGCAATGATTGATGACGAAGATATTTTGGCGCATCGTAGGCGTGCATTAAATCCTAATACGCCTGTCATGCGTGGAAGCGCTCAAAACCCAGATACTTATTTTCAGTCGCGCGAGTCGTCAAATGCTTATTATATAAAAACCCCTCAAATAGTTGAAAATGCGATGGCTGAGTTTGCAAAACTGACAGGTCGTCACTATAAATTATTTGAATACTTTGGAGAAACTGAGGCAACAAAAGTGATCGTCATTATGGGTTCAGGTGCAGAAACCATACAAGAAACGATCAAATACTTAACTAAAAAAAATCAAAAAGTCGGCGTTATTAATGTGCGTTTATATCGACCATTTTATGCAAGTTCATTTATTAATGAAATGCCAGCTACAGTGACACACATAGCAGTGCTAGATCGAACCAAAGAGCCTGGTGGCTTAGGAGAGCCATTATATCAAGATGTGATGACGGCGTACATGCAAGCATTTATGAATAAAAGGATCAGTGCATTACCCGTTATTATTGGTGGGCGTTATGGGCTTTCAAGTAAAGAGTTCACTCCATCAATGGTACAACGCGTTTATCAAGAGCTTGATGCGAAAACACCAAAAAACAGCTTTACGATAGGTATTAATGATGATGTAACGCACAGTAGTTTAACTGTACATGATCTTATCAATATAGAGTCAGAAAAAACAGTCTGCGCTATTTTCTATGGATTAGGCGCTGATGGCACGGTTGGTGCAAATAAAAATAGTATTAAAATTATTGGTGAAGATCCGAAGTACTTTGCCCAAGGCTATTTTGTTTATGATTCTAAAAAATCAGGATCTCGCACAGAATCACATTTACGCTTTGGTCCTGAGCCGATCCGAGCACCTTATTTAATTGATTCAGCTAGTTTTGTCGCATGTCACCAGTTTAATTTTATAGACAGTGTTTCGATGCTTGATAATGTTAAACAAGGAGCGACATTCTTACTTAACTCGCCGTTTAATAGTGAACAAGTTTGGGATAAATTGCCTTTCAATATGCAACGTTTATTGATAGAGAAAGAGATGAAGTTTTTTGTTATTGATGCAGAGCAAGTTGCCGTTCAAAGTGGTATGGGCAAACGCATTAATACCATCATGCAAACTTGTTTTTTTGCGCTTTCAGGGGTAATGGAAAAAGATGTGGCGATAAAAAAAATTAAAGCTGCGGTAGAAAAAACCTATGCTAAAAAAGGGGCCGATGTTGTTAAACAAAATTTTAACGCAATAGATCAAACACTAACCCACCTAAAGTCAGTTGTGATCCCAACACTTGTAACGAAAAAAGAAGTAGAAAGTATTCAATTAAATCTTGTTCAAGCCCCCTCATTTGTTCAGCAAGTCACCGCGCAAATGATGCTTGGTAAAGGAGATTTAATTCCTGTTAGTATGCTCCCGGATGATGGATCATACCCAACGGCTACGACACAATGGGAAAAACGTAATATTGCGCATAGCATTCCAATTTGGCAAAGCGATTTATGTATTCAATGTGGTAATTGTTCATTTGTTTGCCCACATGCGGCAATTCGTGCAAAATATTTTGATGAAGCGCGTTTAACTGATGCGCCTGATAGCTTTAAAAGTGAGCCTATTACAGCAAGAGGTTTCCCAAAAGTGCGTTATAGTCTACAGGTTTATCCAGAAGACTGTACTGGTTGTAAGTTATGTGTTCAAGCATGTCCTGTGGTGGATCCAAACAATGACGGTCAAAAAGCGATTAATATGGAATTCAAAGCGCAACATCTTGAATCTGAGGTTAAAAGTCTTAATTTCTTTCAAAAAATCCCTTATAATGCTAGGAATAAAATTGATTTTTCAACGGTGCGCGGCGTGCAATTTTTGCAGCCATTGTTTGAATTTTCCGGTGCCTGTTCAGGCTGTGGTGAAACTCCGTACTTAAAAATACTCACACAGCTATTTGGCGATCGTATGTTGGTTGCAAATGCGACGGGTTGTTCATCAATTTATGGTGGTAATTTACCAACAA
>JAGLDN010000296.1 GCA_023145575.1 Psychromonas sp. | reverse complement strand
TGGGCTTATGATATTGGTTACGGTGGTCTTGACCACGTCTTATCTTCAGGACGTGATGTAAATATTTTAGTCATGGATACTGAAGTTTATTCAAACACAGGCGGGCAATCTTCGAAAGCAACCCCTGTTGGTGCGGTTGCAAAATTTGCATCGGGTGGCAAATCCCAAGCTAAAAAAGATCTCGCATTACAAGCAATTGCTTACGGAAATGTTTATGTGGCAAAAATTGCATTAGGGGCATCACCACAGCAAACATTAAAAGCAATTCGAGAAGCTGAAGCGTATAACGGTCCATCTTTAATTATTGCATATAGCCCTTGTATTGCGCACGGTATTAACATGGAACAAAGCTTAATTCAGCAAAACCTTGCGGTGAAATCAGGTCACTGGCCATTATATCGTTATAATCCAAAGTTAAGAGGTGGAGACCAAAATCCTTTTATGCTTGATTCGTTGCGTCCATCAATTAAAGTTGCAGATTATGCATACAATGAGCAACGGTATTCTGATCTTAAACGCAAAAACCCCCAAGAAGCAGCAAGATTAATGAGACTTGCTCAGGAAATTGTCGAACAAAAATGGGGCGTTTATGAAGAAATGGCAACCCGTAATACTGGGCAATTTACGCCTGTTTTGTAACGCTTATGGTTAATGATAACCACAGGTTGGGTATAAATGCAATTAAGCAAGTTAATACCTTTAACTCTGCGACCAACGCGATGATCATAATGCCAGCTAATAAGTTCATTTTCATTCGAGAATGGTGTAGCTTGAAGCATGTCATCAAAAATTAAAACGAGATCGTCCGATTCAATTGCACGCACTTATTTTTTACATTTTCCATAAATCGAGCGATCTAAACAACCTATGGGATAAAAAACGAGTAATTTGATCGTGACTAATTTCTCCTTCGAGAAGATCAGATAAACGAGTTGCAGTTGTGTAGTTCAATGATGCTACAAGGTAATCAATATACAGTTCAAATATTTTTTTATTTTTATTCATAGCTAAATTTTTTCAGTTTTCCATATTAAATTTTAGTTTACTGAGTAACATTAGTTAGTATATAACTTCAAGTTTGAATAAGGTTGTTAATTTTATTGTATAGGTTTCTGGGGGCTTTATAGTTCCCTTTGTAGTTATGTCTTGAGACGATCATTTCATTCTTGATGGTTTATCGCCATGGCTCGGTTGTTCTTGAGGTAATACTCTGAAAAAATCTATTTTGTATCGTGCGATTTAAAATTTTTTACATTGAATATTTCAATCAATTTCTTGAAGCGTCTTGGCTGATTTTGTTTAAGTGCTAAAATATTTACAGCAAATTTTATTTTAAAAATAATGATTGAGGACGATTATCACGTTTTTTAAATATATTTTGCTTAAATAACCTTCTCTTTTAGCCCATAATGAGTTGTCTAATAATATAATATAATAATCACATATACTCGGGCATCAAAAGCATCGACCATTCGTCGTCTGTTTTTTTGTTGCTAGTGATGTGAAGCATGATGTTAGTATGGTAATTTGCTGATAATAGTCTTTTAATTTTCTGTGGCGGGATTGTTTATGTTGCTTGCTGTATTTTTTTGCTTCTTCTTTGCAATTTTTGTTGTTTTTTTACGGTTTGTCTCAGCTTGTATGCTCTCTAACTTAAATTACTGAATTATTTTTCCTGATTTTAGGAAGAAATAACAATGATGATATTTTAGAAAAGATTAAGCCGCTAAAAAAACATGACAATACAATATTGAACGTTATTGTTTCAATGAACAATTAATCCAATCCAATTTTAAAAAATATGTTGAGTGAGTTATCAGCGTGATAAATTGATAATTTAACCACTATCACGATTGAATATAGAGTAAAATATACAAATATGCTTTCGATGGAAGTAGTTTGCGTCGAAACGTTATAGCCTAATTTAGCTAAATTAAAAGAAAACACAAAAATACAGATGAAACCTTATTTTAAAATCGCAGAGAAAATAAAAAGATTACTCGCTATTAATGCGACCTTTAAATAAAGTATTTAGATAAACTTCAAAAAATATTAAGCCAAACGCATAAAAAGTTGTATATAAGGAAGATCATGTATAATTTTATAGATTGTAGGCTCCAAGATTTAGCTGTAGAGTATATTTTAGTTTCTTTACTTTCCCAGAAAGACTATGTACATGCGCTTTCATTTGATTTAGTTGAGTTTGCTGCCATTACCTGGGAACAATCTAACAATTATTTAAGAAGATCTTGCATCTACTTATTTGAGATAAAGATCCAACGTCAGCAGGTCAAATTTTTCCGAAAAACAAGCCATAAAAATGCCATAAAGAGACTTTTGCGATCGTTATATGTATTTGTCGCTTAATTGGTTATGATATGAAATTGTTTTATTTTCGTTTAAATATTACCTATCAATCCTTTGAGCAAACTTATCGTGTGCCTAATACTATCGTTAGAGTACGAGATGAGAGTGGTCAAATGCTACAAATTCCAGCACTACGCTTTACGCCATTTTTTTCACAACTGGGCATAAGAGGGCGTTTTGAATTAACCCTTGATGATAATAATAAGCTTTTGAACTTAATACAAATAAGTGAGTAATTAATCATTTTCAATCTTGCCGGTCAAAATGAGTCCTTAATCTGCAGAGTAAATGTTCACTTGGATAGGTATAAAAAACGAGATGCTAATTATACCTATGACAATAAATAGCGGATCTATTTTACTGGCAGATTCAACCCTCAAGTGCATAATCGTTAAGCCGCTCGTGCTAGCATATGTTTTTTTACCATTTAAAATGGTGTTATAAATAATAACATTTTTCTTGGCCTATTATTCAACTGAATTAAGTTAAGCTTAACTGAGTCATCACAACTCGATTTAAATTGGGACAATATTATCAATAAAGTCCATTGGTTTTTTTGTTCAATCCTCAACGCCAAGAGCCGTATTGATCTGTAAAAAAAACAACCACATTCAAGCGCTTTTGATACCTCTTTATGCTGCGGAAATTCTTTACCATTATCAGCTGAGATCATTAAGAAAAAATCCTTAAATAGCGCTAATAATTTAATAGTTGCATCGGTAACGGTTGTCGGTAATTTATCAAAAATTCGCTTAGTTACAGTGTAACGTGTTACCCGCTCAATTATTGTAAGCAAGTCCCCGCGATGCCCCTTTTGGATGACTAAATCAATCTCCCAATCACCGACTCTAGATCTGTTATTGACTTCTTCTGGGCGCTCTTCAATACCAACTGGATCCTTAATAAACCCACGGTAGCTTGCGTCCTTTATTTCTTGATGTGTATTTCTTGGCTATTGGGCGTAAGCGTGTGTAGAGATCGCCATCTTGTTTTTTATCCGCCAAAATTAACTTGTAGATCGTTTCATGGCCAACTCTATTGGGTGTAGTTCCTTTGAAACGACGTCTTTTATCCATAATTACGTAATTTTT
>JAGLDN010000295.1 GCA_023145575.1 Psychromonas sp. | reverse complement strand
AAAGGTAAAACAGGTTCATTAACTGCCTTACCAATCATTGAAACTCAGGCTGGTGATGTATCTGCTTTCGTACCAACAAATGTAATTTCGATTACAGATGGACAGATATTCTTAACAACTGAACTGTTTAATAGTGGTATACGTCCAGCGGTTGATCCAGGTATATCGGTATCACGTGTTGGTGGTGCAGCACAGTGTAAAGTTATCAAAAAATTGTCAGGCGGTATTCGTACTGCACTTGCACAATATCGTGAATTAGCGGCATTCGCACAGTTTGCATCAGACCTTGATGAAGCAACGCTTAAACAACTTGATCACGGTAAAAAAGTGACTGAGTTAATGAAGCAAAAACAATATGCTCCAATGTCAGTTGTAGAGCAAGCGTTATCATTGTTTGCAGCAGAGAAAGGCTTTTTAATCTCTGTTGACGTTTCTAAAGTACTTGATTTTGAAGCTTCTTTGATCTCTTATGCTAAAGCGTCGCATGCTGATTTCTGTACAACTATTAATGCATCAGGTGATTACAATAAAGAAATTGAAGCACAGTTCCAAGCAATTTTGGAATCTTTCGTTTCAACGCAAACCTGGTAATTAATAAGCATTAATTAGGAGTTAGAAATGGCCGGCGATAAAGAAATTAGAACTAAAATCGCAAGTGTAAAAAACACTCAGAAGATCACTGGTGCAATGGAAATGGTTGCAGCATCTAAAATGCGTCGTGCGCAAGAACGTATGAAAAGCACTTTAGCTTATGCAGATACTATGCGCAAAGTGATCGGTCATATCGCACTTGGTAATTTAGAATATAATCACCCTTATACCCTCGAAAGAGAAGTTAAGCGTGTTGGTTATATTGTTATATCAAGTGATCGCGGTTTATGTGGTGGTTTAAACATTAACTTGTTTAAACCGGTTATTGCAGAAATGAAAGAATACTCTGAAAAGGGTGTAGAGGTTGATTTAGCTGTAATAGGCGTAAAAGCAACTACATTTTTCAATAATATCGGCGCAAACATTACAGCTCAAGTCTCTGGTTTGGGCGATGATCCGAAAATTAATGAATTAATAGGTTCGGTAAAAGTAATGTTAGATGCGTATGATGAAGGTAAGCTTGACCGATTATATGTAGTAAGCAATAAATTTATCAATACAGTAATTCAACAACCAATGATT
Source organism: Psychromonas sp. (assembly GCA_023145575.1). Taxonomy (GTDB): domain Bacteria; phylum Pseudomonadota; class Gammaproteobacteria; order Enterobacterales; family Psychromonadaceae; genus Psychromonas. The sequence goes on along the minus strand of JAGLDN010000295.1, from coordinate 785 downwards.
AACCAATTATTACCACTTCCAAAAAGTGATAGTGATAATGGTGTTTCAAATAAATATTGGGACTACATCTATGAAGGCAATCCAAAAACTATTTTGGATGCATTATTCGTACGTTATGTAGAATCTCAAGTTTATCAAGGGGTTGTTGAAAATCTAGCATGTGAACAAGTTTCACGAATGATTGCAATGAAAGCTGCAACTGATAATGCTGGTGACTTAATTGACGAGTTACAACTAGTTGCCAATAAAGCACGTCAGGCTGCAATTACTCAGGAGTTATCTGAGATTTGTGGTGGTGCGGCTGCGGTATAATTAATCGATTTTAGAGGATCTGATATGAGTTCAGGTAAAATAGTTCAAATTATCGGTGCGGTTGTGGATGTTGAATTTCCACAAGCAGATGTACCGAATATATACAGTGCTTTAATAGTGACTGCAAAGAGCTTAACAATGGAAGTGCAACAACAAATCGGCGGCGGCGTAGTACGTTGTATCGCGATGGGTGGTACTGATGGGTTAAGTCGAGGTTTAGATGTTGTAGATACGAATAGAGCAATCACAGTACCAGTTGGTACGGCTACATTAGGCCGTATCATGAATGTATTGGGAGAGCCTATTGATGAATGTGGTGAAATTAATTCAGAAGAAAATTATGAAATTCACCGCACTGCGCCATCATACGAAGATCAATCATCTTCTATTGAAACCTTAGAAGTTGGTATTAAAGTTATCGACTTAATTTGTCCATTCGCAAAAGGCGGTAAAATAGGTCTATTCGGTGGAGC
>JAGLDN010000294.1 GCA_023145575.1 Psychromonas sp. | reverse complement strand
TGAATCTATTAAACCATGTCATGGCGTTCTATCGCGAGTACAACCGAATAATGTCAAAGTTGTCACCTCCATGACGATCCCCTAAACATGCTTTAATATCCTTTCTTCGACCGAATTATATCCACCTCCTGCGTGTACATGAGTATATCGAACATTCATATTAAATGTTGTTCTATAATCTTCTAAAGTTTTATTTTGACCGTAATCTATTGTTTCTTGTTTGTCACTAGCGTCTGTTTTAGAATTAAAGAAAAGTCCCAACTTTTTTGTTTTGGATGTATCTTTTGTCGGTTTAATGTCATTCACTCCATCGGTTAGTGGTTATAGATGTCGCATATATCAGTATTTAAAATTTATTTTTTGAAGTATCAATAATTGTTAAATAGAGATTCAACGGCCAAGGGTATGATCGTTACTCGACTAGGGGCATATGTTTGTTCATCATTTCAATTAGTATCATAAATATTGACATACTTCTTTTATGATGGGTATAACTGGTTTAAATGAGCTCTAACCGCTTCATCGAGGATAAATTTAAAATCTGTCGATTTAGGGCCATATTGTCGTAAAAGTCTATTCGTATTTCAACTCAATTCTCGTTGTCAAGATCAATAGTGCTCAGCAAAATAATAGCCACAATCAAGTTTTTTAGACACATATTTATTATATATAAATTCTTTCCCGTCATCAAAGGTAATCGCTAAAACAGAATGTTTATACCCATGTGACGTAAAAATGCTTGTGCCACGCAGGGCAAGGCAACGAGTACCAACCTGTGTTGTTATAAAATCTCATTGCAGAACAACCACTTAGGAATAAAAGTCTTTATTTTAATTCGACCTCGGGTGATTAACTACGTTAAGTTTCTAAGTTTACATATTGTACCTTATTTTTGATCAAAGAGTGCGTGCCTGAGGTTTCATGTTCAAGCGACATGGGATAAATACTGGTTATAGCTCATATTAACGACTCAATGTTGTTATCTCATTATATTTTCTGTGTTACGATTGAATAAATTTTATGGTGAATATTAAGACTGCGTTGTTCTTTATTGCCTTGCTTATTTTTTATTACCTCTTCGTTTGGTTGGTTAATTTAATGCTTAATTGTAAAAATTTGACTTGTGTCAGAGAGGGAAATGTCCTATTTAAAAATTTAACTTTTAACGTTCAAGCGGGTGATATTTTTCAAATAGAAGGAGAAAATGGCGTTGGAAAAACTAGTTTATTTCGTTTAATCATTGGTTTGTCTTTGCCTTACTCTGGTGAAATTCTTTGGCAAAAAAAAAATACAGTATCAGATAGCGGATCCTTCCATCAAAAATTACTTTATCTTGGTCATAAATCCGGTATTAAAGCAGATCTTACCGCGTTTGAAAACTTGCAGTACTTTCAAAGAATGCATCAAAGTTATGATGGTGTTGATCTTTGGGATGTACTTGCTAAAGTTGGACTTGTTGGTTATGAAGATGTGATCATTGGCCAACTTTCAGCAGGACAACAACGTCGTGTTGCTCTGGCTCGTTTATGGATTAATGATTGTCCCCTTTGGCTGTTAGATGAGCCCTTTACGACAATTGACAAATCAGGCGTGGCAGTGTTAGAAAAATTAATTGTTCAACATGCAAAAAATGGTGGATTAGTAATGTTCACGACACATCAAGAACTGCAAATATTACCTAATTTAGTGTCTAAAGTGGTCTTAACTAAATTGGAACAAGCACACTATGTTTGATGCATTTATTCAAGTTGTGATCAAAGATCTTAAAACTGCGTTTCGTCAGAAAAGCGATATTTTGAATCCCGTTTGGTTTTTTATTATTGTCGTGACTTTATTTCCCCTTGGGATTGGCTCCGCGCCTGCGCTATTAAGACGGATTGCTCCTGATATTATTTGGGTTGCTGCCTTACTTGCGTCACTGCTTTCGTTCGAACGCTTGTTTAAAGATGATTTTATAGACGGTACACTTGAGCAACTGATGCTAACGCCGTATTCGCTTGCTTGGCTTGTGAGTGCTAAAGTATTTACGCATTGGCTATTAACAGGCTTGCCTATTTTATTTGTATCGCCTTTATTAGCAACATTTCTATCCCTCGATATGACAACTTATTTTGCATTGTTTCTTACCTTGTTAATTGGCACACCTATTTTAAGTCTACTCGGTGGAATTGGTGTTGCGTTGACAGTAGGGCTTCGGAAAGGTGGGATCTTACTGAGTTTGATCATGCTCCCATTGAGCATTCCAATTTTGATTTTTTCAACGATGGCAATTGATGCGGCCGGTTATGGGCAGCCTTATCTTGGTTTGTTAGCGTTATTAGGCGCGATGTTACTCGGGGCAATAATGTTTGCACCTTTTGCTATTGCAGCATCGTTGCGCGTCAGTGTTAGTTAGATATTTTAGGTACATTGATTCATTGTTTTCGCTAGAAAAATTAACGTCATTGGTATTGATAAAACATTATAAAATAGAGAAAAATCATGTGGAAATGGTTACACCCTTATGCAAAAGCTCAAAAAAGTTATCAACTCTCGGGTAAATTATTGCCTTGGTTTGTTGGCTTAACAACGACAACTTCAATCATCGGATTAGTATGGGGACTCCTTTTTGCACCGCCTGACTATCAGCAAGGTGATAGCTTTCGAATTATTTACATTCATGTCCCCGCCGCAATGATGGCGATGGCCGCCTATGTCATGATGGCTATCGGCGCATTTATTGCGTTAGTTTGGCAAATTCGTTTGGCAGCAATGAGTGTTGCTGCAACCGCGCCGGTTGGTGCTGTATTTACGTTTATTGCCTTAGTGACAGGGGCTGCATGGGGAAAACCTATGTGGGGTGCATGGTGGGTTTGGGATGCGCGTTTAACGTCTGAATTAATTTTATTGTTTATTTATATGGGCATTATTGGCCTTTACAACGCGTTTTCAGATAAGGTTTTAGCTGGGCGTGCAGCTTCTATCTTAACGCTGGTTGGTGTTATTAATTTGCCGATCATCCATTACTCTGTCGTATGGTGGAGTACGCTCCATCAAGGGGCAACCATTATCAAATTTGGCAAGCCATTGATTGCACCTGAAATGTTGTGGCCACTGTTGATCATGATCGTTGCATTTGGCGCATTTTTATGCGCGTTAACCTTAATGCGTTTTAGAAATGAGATTTTAATAAGAGAAAGTCATCGCCCATGGGTATGTGCTTTAGTGACTGGAGGAGATAAATAAATGGCATTTCATTCGCTAGTCGGTTTTTTACATATGGGAGGCTATGCTTTTTATGTCTGGCTTGCTTATGGTATTGCAATGCTTTCAATTGTTATTTTAGTCGTCAATACATTAATGGAAACTCATAAAATAAAACGGTTTGTTAAAAAGCGCATGTTGCGTGATAAACGTATTCAAAAAGCGCAAAAAATGGAAGGTGCGCTATGAATCCTAGACGGAAAAAACGTTTAATAATAGTGATTTCATTAGTGGTGGGTATCGCTATATTATTAGGCTTAATTTTGTTTGCATTAAAGCAAAACATTGATTTATTTTATACGCCATCTGAAATTATTCATGGTAAGACGGAAACAGGTATTAAGCCTAAAATTGGACAACGGTTACGTATTGGTGGTCTGGTTATGCCTGGCTCCGTGAAGCACGATCCAAACAGTTTAAAAGTAAGTTTTGACTTGCTCGATAATGGTGGTGGTATTGTGAGGGTTTATTTTGATGGTATATTGCCAGATCTTTTCCGTGAGGGGCAAGGCATTGTCGCTCAAGGCGTATTGAAAAGTTTAACAGAAATAGATGCTTTTCAAGTGCTCGCGAAGCATGACGCAAATTATATGCCCCCTGAAGTTAAAAAAGCAGTTGTTGGTTTAAATCAATTAAAATCAAATAAAAATAAGGGCAAGATGAATGATTCCTGAAATTGGACAATTTACCTTAGTGGTTGCATGCATGCTTTCACTATTACAAACTGTATATCCACTTTATGGTGTGCAAACTGGACACCAAGGCGCCATTAAGTCTGCAAAAGTATTAGCCATCTTACAGTTTGTTTTTGTAAGTGCGGCGTTCTTAATTCTGTCATACCTTTTCTTTGTTAATGATTTTTCTGTGCTTTATATTGCAATGAACTCAAATTCATTATTGCCTTGGTATTATCGTCTTGCAGCTGTTTGGGGAGCACATGAAGGCTCATTATTATTATGGGTATTTTTATTGTCAATATGGACGGCTGCTGTTGCAGTAATGAGTAAACGCTTACCTGTGGAATCTGTTGCACGTGTATTGGCTATACTCGGTTTGTTATCGTTTGGTTTCTATTTATTTATATTATTAACCTCAAATCCATTCATTAGAACCTTGCCGCTCTTCCCTGTCGATGGGCGAGATTTAAATCCGATATTGCAAGATATTGGTTTGATTTCTCATCCGCCTATTTTATACATGGGGTATGTTGGTCTTTCTGTACCTTTTTCTTTTGCGATTGCCGCATTATTGGAAGGTCGATTAGATAGTGCGTGGGCGAAATGGTCACGACCTTGGACAATGGCGGCATGGATCTTTTTAACTATTGGTATCTCACTTGGCAGCTGGTGGGCATATTCCGAACTCGGATGGGGTGGTTGGTGGTTCTGGGATCCAGTAGAAAATGCATCATTTATGCCTTGGCTGATAGCGACTGCTTTAATACATTCTTTATTGGTTAGTGAAAAACGTGGAGTGTTTAAATCGTGGACAGTTTTTCTTGCTATAAGCGCCTTTTCATTGAGCTTGCTAGGTACTTTTTTAGTACGATCTGGTGTACTGGTATCTGTGCATGCCTTTGCGAACGCGCCATCACGCGGCTTATTTATTCTTGCCTTCTTAGTGATCGTTGTTGGTAGTTCACTGATTTTGTTTGCACTGCGTGCATCGACAGTAAAAAGTCGAGGACGTTATGAATTAGTTTCGCGTGAGGCGATGTTGCTTGTCAATAATATTTTATTAGCCGCTGCATTAATTGTTGTTTTACTTGGTACTCTACTGCCGCTTGTTCACAAACAAATTGGGCTTGGTGCCATCTCAATTGGAGCGCCTTTTTTTAATCGTATTTTTAGCGTACTGATTGTACCTTTTGCTTTATTTTTAGGTGTTGCTCCGTTAGCAAGATGGAAGCGTCAAAATATACAAGATCTAACCAAACCGTTAATACATTCATTAATTATTGCAACGATTGCAACCTTGCTCTTCTTATTCATCTTTGCCACGCATTTTACATGGCTTGCGCTGATGGGGGTGTTCCTGGGTATGTGGGTGTTTTCAACTGTGGGCTATGAATTGTGTTTACGAGCAAGGCATCGCCACTCGTTATTCACTGGATTGTTGAAATTAGGCAATAGCCACTGGGCAATGAGTTTGGCTCATGCAGGGTTTGCCGTTGTGATCATTGGTATTACCATGGTACAAAATTATTCGATTGAGAAAGATATAAAATTATCCATTGGTCAAAGTATTAGCTTTGAACATTATAACTTCACTTTTGATGGTATCGAGCCATTAAAGGGTGATAACTATACGGGAACAACGGGAATTTTTACTGTGCATCGCAAGGGTCATTTTGTCACAATCATGCACCCTGAAAAACGTATTTATACAGTACAAAAAATGCCTACAACGCAAGCTGCAATTGATCCAGGCTTCACGCGCGATTTATATATTGCGATGGGTCAAAAGTTACCTGATGGTGCTTGGACTTTGCGTATTTATTACAGACCATTTATTCGTTGGATTTGGTTTGGCCCCGTATTTATGGCATTTGCTGGAATATTAATGTTGTTTGATCGACGTTATCGGCATAAAAAAGTGAAATCGCTGGTTGATGGAGAGAATGCATCATGCTAATCAAGCATAAAAAAAGAATCTTTTTATTGATGCCAGCCTTGTTCTTTTTAGTTGTCTGTATCTTTCTTTTTAAAGGATTATTTAAGGATCCGCATAGGCTAGTGTCAACACGAATTGGTAAAACGGTGCCTGAATTTACTTTGCCAGATCTTTTTCAGCCAAGCAAGCTGCATCATTCATCTATTTTTAAAGGGCAAAAAATGCTTTTAAATGTCTGGGCAACATGGTGTGCCACCTGTTATGCCGAGCATAATTTTCTCAATAAAATGGCTAATAGTGATATTTATATTGTCGGTATGAGCTACAAAGATGATCGTACTAAAGCTATTCGTTGGCTAAAGGATTTAAAAAATCCCTATAAAATCACCTTATTTGATAAAGACGGCATGGTTGGGATGGATCTTGGTGTTTATGGCGCGCCTGAAACATTTTTTATAGACAGTAAAGGTGTCATTCGATATCGACAGGTTGGTGACATTAGCCCACAGATTTGGCGAGAAAAATTATCAGAAATTTATAAGAAAATGGAGTAATGATCAAGTGCAAAAATTAAAATGTTTCCTTTCTTCTTTTGCTTTACTTACATTGTGCTTTTATCTGCCATTAGCTAGCGCCGCTATTGATACCTTTCAATTTGATAATAAGGCTCAGGATCAACTTTTTCATCACTTAACAAAAATTTTGCGTTGCCCAAAATGTCAAAACCAAAATATTGCGGATTCTAATGCATCGCTTGCAAAAGATTTACGTAATAAAACCTATGAATTAGTAAAAAAAGGTCAATCAAAAGATCAAATAGTTGCGTATATGGTTGAACGTTATGGGAATTTTATTCGATACGATCCACCGATGACCCCTGCGACTATCTTTTTATGGATTGGACCCTTGCTGGTTATTTTAATCGGTTTTTATATGCTGTTTGAACTGACCAGAAAACAAAAAAATCAAGATTTAGCGCTTGATGACACTGAAATGAACCGTTTAAAAACACTTTTGAAAGAAAATGTAGGAAAATAAGATGATTTTACAGTTTTGGTTATTCGTTATTTTATTATTGATCATGGCCTCCATTATTTTTATTTTGCCATTTGTGCGTGGCTATAAATTATCGATCAAAAAAGAAGATAGTATGAGTCGCAATCAATTAAATAGTGATTTATATGCAGTGCGTTTAGCTGAAATTGAGCAAGATGATGCTCAAGGACTTATTATTGATAAAGAAGATATTATAGAAGAGCTTCAGCATAATTTGCTTGATGATATACATGAGACCCCATCAGGCATTGAAACTAGAAAAAATGCGTTAATTTGGTTACCAGGGATCTTGTTTTTGATCCTTGGTAGCGTGGGTATGTATTTATCTCTCGGGACATATAAAGAAGTTAAACACCTCGATAATGTGCTAGAAAATTATAAATCTCTCCAACATAAATTGTTTGATAAATCTAATCAAAAAGTAACACAACAAGATCTTAAAGATTTTTCTCTTGGTTTGCGGGTGCAACTAAATCAAAAGCCGAATGATCCGAGTGGCTGGTTACTGTATAGCCGACTTGAAATGATGTTTGGTCATTATGGCGTAGCAACGAGTGCTATTGACAAAGCCTATGCACTCGATAGTCAATCAATCGATATTCGTTTAGTTTATATTGAATTGAAAATGCAAAGTGAAGATCTAGATGATCAACATAAATCTCAAAAAATGGTAGTTGTCTTGTTAAAAGAAGATCCCAATGAAGTAGATGCTTGGTCGCTTTATGCCTTTATGGCGTTACAAGCAAAAGAATATAAATCAGCTATTTTTCGCTGGAATAAAATGTTAAAGTTGGTTGATCCTCATTCGAAAAAAGCCATCTTGATCCGCGATAGTATCGTTTTCGTGCAGGGCAAGATCGCGGAAAAAATAAAGGCACAATCATCTTCATAGAAAGATCGTCTCAGTAAAAAATTCCAGTGAAAGTGAGCGAAAAAATTAGTGTGACGAATAATATCACTCAGAAAGTGGCGCTTCCTAATGCTTACAAAATTAAAATTAATATGACCGATGCGGTTGTTATCCCTAAAAATGATTATTTATTTGTTTTTGCAAGTCAAGTTGGCGTAGCAATGCCAGTTGCCGTAATTAAAATGAAAATACCGTCGTTTCCAATATCGTTAACCTTATCAGATGCGAATACTATGATGAAAGGTACTCAGCTGAGTGATTACCCTAAATTGATTATTAAAGCGAGTATATCATCAAGCGGAGATGTGGATCAGACGCAAGGGTAATGGGTAGGTCAATCAAAAGTAATTAAAAAATCAGATCCACATCATTTAAGGATCCGTATATCTCATTATTCATAAATATTAAAAATTTATTGATTTGCTTTTATTGTTTGGTTTATGCTGTGTAAATATATTATAATTAGACTTTGATGCGATGCGTATACTTATATTTATTATTCTTTTTTTATCATTAAAAACGGCTTATTGTGCGCAAGATCTTAAAGATCCTCAATTACAAGTTAGCGATCCTTTTGAGCCTATAAACCGTGCTGTTTGGTATGTAAATTATGATATTCTTGATGCTTATTTATTAAAACCAACAACCGAGTTTTATGTCCATTGGGTGCCAAATGTTGGGCGCGTTGCGATAAATAACTTTGTATTAAATTTTGATGAACCCTCGAATATAGTCAACAATCTTATTCAATTTGATATCAAAGACGCAGCAGATGCCTTGGTACGTTTTGTCGTTAATAGTACCGTTGGTGTATTTGGTTTAATTGATATTGTTAAAATGGGGGGCATTCCTCGAAAGAGAGAAACTTTTAGTAATGTACTTGGGCACTGGCATGTCCCTAATGGTCCCTATTTAATGTTGCCATTACTTGGCCCGCGTACGACAAGAAAATTCGTCGGGAATATTGTTGATGGTTTGTATTTTCCGATGGGCCTTCTTACTTTTGGAGAGCGAGGAGGACTGTGGGCACTTGATTCGATTGATAAACGAGCGAAAGCATTGCCACAAGATAAGCTAATTGCTCAATCATTAGACTCATATTTGTTTGTAAAACATGCATACATTCAATATGAAGCCTTTAAATTTCATCAAAATAAAACGGATATGGATAAGTTTATTAAAGCTAGAAAATTGGAAAAGAAAAATAAAGCAACTCAAACTGATATAGAGATTGATAATTATTTGGATGAGATAAATTAAAATCATGGTACAAAACATCATAACGATAGATGGTCCAAGCGGCTCAGGAAAAGGAACTGTCTGTCAATTGTTAGCAACGAAATTAGGTTGGCATTTGCTAGACAGTGGCGCCTTGTATCGTATTATCGCTTATCTTGCGTTTGAAAAAAATATTAGCCTTGAAGATATTGACACTCTTACTGATTTAGCTTTACATCTTGATGTGCGCTTTATATCCAATGGGTCAGGTGTTGATGCATTGTTTAATGGCGTTAATATCTCAGATAAATTACGCACAGAAAAAGTCGCAAGCGCAGCATCGCAAATTGCTATTTTGCAACCAGTGCGTGATGCTCTGTTAGCGCGGCAAAAAGAATTTGCCAAATCGCCAGGATTAATTGCTGATGGTCGTGATATGGGCACTGTTGTTTTTCCTGATGCGCCCGTTAAGATATTTTTAGATGCAACTGCAAAAGAGCGCGCACAACGAAGATTCAAGCAGTTGCAAGTTAAGGGTTTTGATGTTAAAATCGCGAATATTTTAAGCGAAATTAAAGCTAGAGATCATCGTGATCGGCATCGTACAGTTGCACCATTAGTCCCTGCAACGAATGCTTTAGTGATTGATTCAACTGCATTGTCAATTGGTGAAGTTGTTAATCAAGTACTTGATTTTGCTAGATTAAAGATAGAAGTGTAAACTTCTATTACCACCAACGTTTGCGATAATGCAAGCGCTGTTATCACTATTTTATGGATGAAATAGTAACTGTTCTTGCCTCCCTTACAAATGGATTGTGAGTGGTTGTATTTAAAATAAGTGTGAATAAATAGATGATGGAATCTTTTGCTGAATTATTTGAAGAATCTCTTCAACAGGTAGAAACACGGCCAGGAACAATTGTTAAGGGAACAATTGTTGGCGTTCGTAACAACCTAGTATTCGTCGATGCAGGCCTTAAGTCTGAAGCTGCAATCGATATTGCGGAATTTAAAAACCAATCGGGTGAACTTGAAGTGGTTGTGGGTGACGTTGTAGACGTATCACTTGACGCGGTTGAAGATGGTTTTGGTGAAACTAAACTTTCTCGTGAAAAAGCCAAACGCCATGATGCGTGGGTCAAGCTTGAAAAAGCACATAAAGATCAAGAAACTGTTATTGGTGTTATTGACGGCAAAATTAAAGGTGGTTTCACTGTCGAATTAAACGGTATTCGTGCATTTTTACCAGGTTCATTAGTTGATGTGCGACCAGTGCGTGACACAACGAACCTTGAAAATAGAGATATTGAATTTAAAGTAATAAAACTGGATCAAAAACGCAACAATGTTGTTGTTTCTCGTCGTGCTGTTATCGAAACTGAAAATAGTGCTGATCGTAATCAACTTCTGGATAATTTGCAAGAAGGGCAAGAAGTTAAAGGTATTGTTAAAAACCTAACGGACTACGGTGCATTTATCGATTTAGGTGGTGTTGACGGATTATTACATATTACCGATATGGCTTGGAAACGTGTTAAACATCCAAGTGAAATTGTAAATGTTGGTGATGAAATTAATGTTAAAATCCTTAAGTACGATAGAGAGCGCACACGTGTTTCTTTGGGCGTAAAACAGCTTGGTGAAGATCCATGGGCAGCAATCGCTAAGCGTTACCCTGAATCAACACGTTTAACGGGTAAAGTGACTAATTTGACTGATTATGGTTGTTTCGTTGAAATTGAGGAAGGTGTTGAAGGTCTGGTTCACGTTTCTGAAATGGATTGGACAAACAAAAATATCCACCCATCAAAAGTTGTCAGTCTAGGTGATCCTGTTGAAGTAATGGTGCTTGACATAGATGAAGAGCGTCGTCGTATTTCATTAGGGCTTAAGCAATGTAAGCCTAACCCTTGGGAAGAGTTCGCTTCAACATATGATAAAGGTCAGAAGGTGATTGGAAAAATAAAATCTATTACAGATTTTGGTATTTTCATAGGCCTTAATGGATGTATTGATGGGTTAGTGCATCTTTCTGATATTAGCTGGGATGTTGAAGGCGAAAAAGCCGTTTTAGATTACCAAAAAGGTGACGAAATTGAAGCCGTTGTGTTACAAGTTGATCCAGAGCGTGAACGTATTTCTCTTGGGATTAAACAAATTGAAGCAGATCCTTTCAATAATTATTTAGCAGAAAATAAAAAAGGATCAATTGTTAAAGGTACAATTCAACAATCTAATGCAAAAGGTGCAACAGTAATGCTAATGGATGGCGTTGAAGGTTACATTCGTGTTGCTGAAATTTCACAAGAGCGCGTTGAGGATGCATCTTTAGTATTGAAAGTAGGAGAGTCAGTTGAAGCTAAATTTATTGGTGTTGATCGTAAAAACCGTATAATTAGCCTTTCTATTAAGGCAAAAGATCAAGCCGAAGAGAAAGAAGCAATTGATAATTTAAAAGGTCAAGAAGATGAAAGTATGGGTAATTCCATGTTTGATGCATTTAAGGCTGCTAAAGAAAAATGATTCATAGGTGATGGCTTCTACTAAAATGTACATTAATATAATTGGTACGAGTAATAAGCTGTCATCGTTTATAATTAACCTGGAATTTAGCTAAATTTATTTTTTAGAATGAGGTGGATGATGACAAAATCTGAATTAATTACAAGATTAGCCAGTAACTCTACTAGGTTGTCAATAAAAAATGTGGAAGATGCAGTGCGGGAAACGCTAGCCTTGATGGTTGATACGCTTACCAAAGGAAATCGTATTGAAATACGAGGTTTTGGAAGTTTTTCATTACATTATCGTGATCCTCGCATTGGTCGTAACCCTAAAACGGGTGAGAAGGTTCAATTGAGTGGTAAATATGTACCTCATTTTAAACCAGGTAAAGAGTTAAAAGATCGCGTTAACATATAAATTTTTTTTCTGCTTTTTTTATTTAAAATAAGGGGCTAACTAAGCCCCTTATTTATTTTTTACTTTTATGCTAATGTCATTAAGTATGTCATCTAATTTCCAATTATCAAAAAATAGTTTAATTCCAGGTCTAAATTGATGTAAACGGATGTGGGCTTTTCGAAACATACAACGCGGAAGTAAGTTATTTTAAGCAGTACAATAGAAACACTATTTATTGTAATTTGTTTGATATCCATGTCATCTAAAAATGGAAAGCTAGATCGCTAAATTGTGCCGTGAGGCGGGCATAATTCTAAGTGACGTTTGTTAAATGAGAAAATTATCAATATAAAAAGTAGAGTAATTAATTTGAATTAGTTGGTTTTCAATGCTGAGCATTCAGAGGTCTTTAATTACGCTGGTTGTCATATCAAAGAATAACTTAGGAATACGAATGTCTAAATTCTTGAGGAAGCTGTATATATCCTTGTGACGTAAAATTGCTTTGTCAGGTTTTACCGCGGATATCAGAGCAATGCATAACAGCAGGTATATCAACGAGTAGTGATGCTAATCGTTTAGTCGTCGCATTAGCGATAGTATATTAATGATTTATTGGTTACTCCATTTTCGAATGCAATAACGGAGCTGTGCCTTTTTTCATAAAAATCGAGCTAAAGCCCCGAAGAGCACGGCGGCTAACACCAATCAATAAAGTTATAAAATCTTGATTTGGAATAACCAGTTAAGAATTAAAGTCTTTATTTTAATTTGGCCTTTGGTGATTAACGTAGTTAATCATCGATAGGGCAATTTTATGCCTAGCAGCTTGGCACTATTTGCCTTTCTGAATTTGCATTTTTACGTCACATGGGTATATAACGCTGATAATAATTTTATAGTGCTTGTCTTATGCTAGATCATTAATTTTTATAATAAAAAACAAAATTTACCATTTAAATCAGTACTAAACATTTTTGTGGGCAGCCGCGGTTTGAAGTCTTCATTTCAATTTCGCTGAGTATTCGCACATGATTTGTTCATTGTAGCTTCATATTTACTCAGCATTGGCAAAAAAGAATAAAATTTAAAACTAATGGCTAGAATTATGTATTAGTGAGTTAAAATAGCTTAAACTAAAAATGTTTTTATTAAATTCTAAGGTTGAGGTTGCGATGAAAAATTTTTTAATGTTGGTTGCTGTTATTTTTGTTTTTGTGATAGCCGTTGTACTCGGTTTGAAAAATCAAGAAATAGTTAATATTAACTTTATTTTGGCACAAAAAGATCTGCGACTTTCAACACTGTTAGCCATTACTTTGTCAATCGGTATTTGTATTTCAGCATTATTCGGGATTTATTTTATTTTAAAAGCGAAATTTAGATACAGAATATTACTTAAAAAGATTAAAAAGCAAGGCGAAGAGCTAGATAAGTTGCGTACAAATTTATCAATCAAAGCACTATAAAAAAAAGTGTATGAAATATTTTTTTTATTACTGCCAGTTGCTGCATTCTATGGATGGTACATGGGGGTGCGAAGTGTTTATCAAAATAAGCAAAAAAGTAAAAATAAACTTAATCGTGATTACCTAACAGGTCTGAACTTTTTATTTAGTGCACAACCTGATAAAGCGGTTGATTATTTTATTGCCTTGCTTGAGGTTGATGATGATACGATTGAGACACACTTTGCTTTAGGAAGCCTCTTTCGTCAGCGTGGTGAAGTTGATCGAGCGATAAGAATTCATCAAAATTTAATTGCCAGACCTACATTAACGCGTGAGCAACGCGATCTCGCATTGTTACAGCTTGGTAAAGACTTTTATCAATCAGGTTTATTTGATCGTAGTGAAGATGTTTTTTTAGAACTTAAAAAATCTCCTGAATACAATATTGTAGCACTTGAAAATCTACTTAAAATTTATCAACAGCTACAAGATTGGGAAAACGCGGTGTTGATTGCTGAAGGTTTATACAAAAAAACAGGAGGTAAAACACAAACTCAAACGTTAGCTTATTTATATTCGCGCCTAGCAGATCAATTAAAGCTACCTGAGCAAATGCCTCAAAAATTAAAATTATATCAAAAATCGCTCAATATTTCTTCTTCATGCATAAAAACTCAGATAGCGCTAAGCAAACATTATGAGTCGCTTGGTAATGATAAACAAGCCTTGAAAATATTAGAAAAAATACCTGATATTGATATTGAATTTACCGCGTTAGTGTTAGATGATTTGCTTAAATTACATAAAAAACTTAACAGCGAACAGATCTTTGTTAGCTACCTTTCTCGGATTGTTTGCGCTGGAGCTGGTGCAAGTGCCGTTGTAATGTTGTCCCATTTGATTGCTAAATATAGGAGCGCAGAGAAAGCGAAGATTTTTATGTTAGAAGAGCTAGATAAAAATCCAACATTACGCGGTTTTAGACAGTTAATTACATATCAAATAAAAACCACGATCGATTCTGGCGAAGTACAAAGTTTATCTCTTTTAAAAAACTTAATTTCTAAACAAATAAAGCTGCGTCCTCGCTATTGTTGTAAAAAATGTGGTAATACAAGCAATAGTTTTCATTGGCTTTGTCGCGCTTGCAAAAATTGGGGTAGAATTAAACCCATTCGCGGAATAGATGGCGAATAAAATTTATTCAAGGGATATTATGAAAGATCCAAAATTAATTATCGCGCTCGATCATGCAGATAAAATGCAAGCGATAAACTTCATCAACACGCTTGATCCAGAAAAATGTCGGTTGAAAGTGGGAAAAGAGATGTTTACTTCTTTTGGCGCTGGATTTGTGAGAGAACTTGTCAAAAAAAAATTTGATGTGTTTTTGGATTTAAAATTTCATGACATTCCAAATACCGTTGCTAAAGCAGTAAAAGCGGCTGCTGATCTTGGAGTATGGATGGTAGATGTACATGCCAGTGGTGGACGGCGTATGATGGAAGCTGCTAAAGCCGCAATGAGGCCTTACGGTGAACATGCACCTTTATTAATTGCGGTGACAGTGTTAACCAGTATGGATGAGTCTGATTTGAGAGAGATTGGTGTAACGCTTCCACTTCCTGAGCAAGTTAAAAACCTCGCTTTATTAGCCAAATCATCAGGTCTTGATGGTGTAGTTTGCTCTGCACATGAAGCAAAATCGCTAAAAGCATTATTAGGCAGTGATTTTAAATTAATCACACCTGGTATAAGACCTGAAGGTACTGATCTTTGTGATCAACGACGTGTAACAACACCTCAACAAGCGCTAGATAATGGCGCTGATTATTTAGTAATCGGACGGCCAATTACACAAGCAAGCTCACCTAATATAGTATTAGACAAAATAAATATAATATTACAGAAATGAAACATAATAAATTACTCGGAGAAATTGGATAAATATGAAGATCATTGATTTTGATAAATATAAAAAAGAATGGAAAAATTGGGACTTCAAAATGTGGATGTCTCCATCAGTAAGAGATTATTATTCAATTGTACTTGATCGTGCGCACAGTAATACAAAACAACTCGTGGCATGGGTCAAGGAATATTCTATTTTAAAAGATGGAAAACAAGTTAATATAGGGCAGAAAGAGATCAAAGTGCTACCTGCCGCTGCTAGTTTATTTGAAGAGTTACAGTCTAAAATTGGTGAAGAGGTACATGTAGGTGAGTGGATGGAAATAACCCAAACTCTCATCAATGAGTTTGCACAAGTAACAGATGATCATCAGTGGTTACATACAGATGTGGTTCGCTCTGAAAAAGATTCGCCTTTTAAAACAACGATAGCTCATGGTTTTCTTACGCTATCTTTATTACCTAAATTAACGGAGAGTGTTTCACCAGATAAATCAGCTTACCCTTACGCTAAAATGACTGTCAATTACGGTCTTAATAAAGTCCGTTTCCCCTACCCTGTAAAAGCGGGAAGTACAATACGCGCGCACAGTCGTTTAATTAAAGTCACACCATTAAAACGTGGTTTACAAATCGAGAAGGAAATTTCAGTGGAAATAAAAAATACTCGCCGTCCAGCTTGTGTTGCAGAATCAATCGTCCGTATTTATTTCTGAATCAGTCTTGATTTTTTACACTTTGTGCTTGATTTGTAGTGATTCGAGCGAGTGGAATTGATATCAATAACCGCCGCTTTTCAATCATATTTCTTGACTTAAATTTGATAATAGCAACTTTGCCAAAATCTCTTATTTCTCCTGCATTGTGCATTAAGAATGTTTTTTTTAGCCCAAAAAAACACTTTTCTTTTGATTGTTGATTGAGTTGTTTTACTATCTGTATTCGCTTAAAATTAAAATTAAAATTAAAATTAAAATTAAAATTAAATATCAGACGTCAACTACCTTG
>JAGLDN010000293.1 GCA_023145575.1 Psychromonas sp. | reverse complement strand
AACGCGCCTTGGTACTAGTTGCCTTCCCCTGCGGGGCACAAGCTGGAAAACCAAGACTGCGTTACAATAATCGAAAAGTGAGCAACAATTACCTAATATTGTGCCTTGTTCTGATTGTCGAGTAGACGCCTGACAAAGCATTTTTGCGTCACATGGGCCTAAAATGATAGATAGCTCCCAATAAACGATAAGCAGTATTGATTATGTTATTATTTGTACATAATTTTTTTTATGTACAAATAATTGTGTTATCTTTTATTTTTATATTTTTCGAGCGCTTTTAAATGAAATTAATTAATTCAAAACAAATGATATTAGCTTCAGCATTCACTATCGCGATGTGCTACTGTGCGAGTGTCAATGCATTAGATTGGCGGATCGCTTACGGTGTACATGATTTCATTGTTAAAGAATATAATTCACATACTCTTGGTGGAAATGTTGCCTTAGCTGTTTCACACGAAACTAAATCAAATGTGTTATTAGCAGGAAAGTTTATCCTTTTTGTTGATGTTGATAAAGATCACTTAGATAGCGATCATATCGGAATTCGGTGGGATACAAATTTTTTAGCAAAAAAAAAGTTGCTCGATTTAAATAATAATAATTTACTTTATGGGGATGTTGAGGCACTTACTAGAGAGAATACGGTGAGCTCGATTGAGCGTGAAATTAATTTATTTTCAAGTATTGGTTATGAGTTTAATACGAGTGGATTTCTTTTGGGAGCAAAGGGCGGACTTGGCTATTATTTCTTAGAAATAGACGATGATGCACCGAAGGAACAAGGCTTTAATCGTGATGGTTTAAAAAATACAACTTTAGCTTATATCCTAGCGGCTGAATCACGCATTCATTTAGGATCTAAATTTAATATTCATGTTAAAGGTTATTATTGGACAGATGGTGATCAATGGCTGCAAAATAAAGTTGTTGCCTCACTAAGTTATGACACAAGTGCTTGGATTAATAAGAGCCTTGTTGCATTGAGTGCTGAGTATAATCAGTATAATTTAGATCATTACCCAAAAAATATCAATGGAAATATATTGGATTGGGATAACGATACTTTAGTTAGCTTGCGTTTTGACATGCCTTGGTAATTAATGTATCAGGATATCATTTCTACCTATACCAATTGTTACTGGTTAGCCCATATCAAATACTCCCAAGTTATCCTCTCATTAATTGACTGCGTTAATTATAAATAAAATATTCTTTAAAACCCGAACTCCGCTTATTTTATTATAATCCTGTTTATTATTCCTCATTTTAGTTAAGATCAAATTTTTATCATTTAATTTTTAGGAAAACTATGTTTGAAATAAACCCCATTTTATCCCAATTAAAAGACATAACTGAACGTGCATTATTACTTAGGGGGTACCTTTGACTATGATGGGAAATCAGAACGTCTAGAAGAAGTCACGCGAGAATTAGAATCCGCACAAGTTTGGTCCATACCTGATCGTGCACAGACGTTAGGTAAAGAGCGCAGTATGTTAGCACTTACTATTGAAACAATGGATGCACTTAAGAATGGCGCTGAAGATATTAAAATACTGATTGAAATGGCGATTGATGAGAACGATCAAGATTCATTTAATGAAGCGCAAAGTGAAGCCGATGAACTCGAAAATAAATTAACCATCCTTGAATTTCAGCGAATGTTTTCAGGTAGGAATGATACCTGTTCATGCTACCTCGATATCCAATCAGGATCAGGTGGTACTGAGGCGCAAGATTGGGCGAATATGTTATTGCGCATGTATTTACGTTGGGGTGAAGCAAATGGCTATAAAACCCAATTAATGGAAGTTTCTTCGGGCGATGTCGCTGGCATCAAAGGGGCAACAATTCGTTTTAGTGGTGAATATGCCTTTGGTTGGTTGCGCACAGAGACTGGTGTGCATCGTCTTGTTCGTAAATCTCCGTTTGATTCATCGGGTAAACGTCATACTTCATTTGCCTCCGCATTTGTTTATCCCGAAATTGAAGATAACATTAATATTGACATTAACCCTGCAGAATTACGCATTGATGTTTATCGTGCATCGGGCGCTGGTGGCCAGCACGTTAATACCACAGAATCTGCGGTACGCATTACACATTTACCGACGAATATTGTGGTACAATGTCAAAATGATCGCTCGCAACATAAAAATAAAGATCAGGCGATGAAGCAACTAAAAGCAAAGCTTTATGAGCATCAGCTGCAAATTCAAAATTCAGAAAAACAAATCAGCGAAGATAATAAATCTGATATTGGCTGGGGCAGTCAAATTCGATCATATGTGCTAGATGACGCTCGAATAAAAGATTTACGAACAGGTGTTGAAAGTCGTAATCCACAAAAAATACTTGATGGCGATTTAAATACCTTCATTAAAGCAAGTTTAAAATCAGGCCTATAAACCGCCACTTCCATTTTTATACGTAGATAGGAAAATAATAATGTCAGATCAAGCACCACCTGCAACACTAGATGAATTAAATGGTATTCTAGCTGCTCGTTTAGCGAAATTAGACGCTATGCGCAAAAAAGGCCAAGCATTTCCAAATGATTTTCGTAGAACTAACATATCGGATAAATTACATGAGAAATATGACGGCAAAACAAAAGAAGAATTAGAAATACTTGCTGTAAACGTGAGTCTTGCTGGGCGAATGATGACGCGGCGTGTCATGGGGAAAGCAAGTTTTGCAACACTTCAAGATATGGGCGGACGTATTCAAGTTTATGTTACACGTGATAACTTAGCAGAAGAATTTTACAATAACGAATTCAAAAAATGGGATTTAGGTGATATTTTAGGCGCTAAGGGTGTTTTATTTAAAACGAAAACAGATGAATTAAGCATTAAAGTCAGTGAAATTCGTATTCTAACAAAGGCGCTTCGTCCATTACCAGATAAATTTCATGGACTATCTGATACCGAATCTCGTTACCGTCAGCGCTACCTAGATTTAATTGCCAATGAAAAATCCCGGCGTACCTTTATTTTGCGTAATAAAATTATTTCTGAAATTCGCAACTATTTAAACGATAAAAACTTTATGGAGGTTGAAACACCAATGCTACAAGCAACTCCAGGAGGTGCAACAGCGAAACCGTTTGAAACATTTCATAATGCATTGGATCTGCCAATGTTTTTGCGGATCGCTCCAGAATTAAACCTAAAGCGGTTAGTTGTTGGTGGTTTTGAGCGTGTGTTTGAAATCAATCGCAGTTTCCGTAATGAAGGCGTTTCAACACGTCATAATCCTGAATTTACCATGATTGAGTTCTATCAAGCTTATGCTGATTACATTGATCTGATGAATTTAACAGAAGATATGCTCCGCACGATAACTCAAAATGTACTTGGTTCAAGTATCATTAATTATGGTGATCAATCATTTGATTTTTCCCAAGCTTTTATCCGAATGACAATGAAGGAGTCAGTGCTTACTTACAATGATGGCGTCAATTCTAATGAGCTTGAAAACATGGATGGGTTGAAAGCATTAGCAAACCGTTTGAATATTAGTCTTAATGAAAATTGGGGTGAGGGTAAAGTATTAACAGAAATATTTGAAGAAACAGTAGAGCATAAATTAATTCAACCAACCTTTATTACTGCTTATCCAACAGAAGTTTCACCACTTGCTCGCCGTAATGATGAAGATCCCAAGATCACAGATCGTTTTGAATTCTTTGTTGGGGGACGCGAACTTGCGAATGGTTTTTCTGAGCTCAATGATGCACAAGATCAGGCGCAGCGCTTTATGGCTCAAGCAGCTCAAAAAGATGCAGGTGATGAGGAAGCTATGTTTTATGATGCGGATTACATTACCGCGCTGGAGCATGGATTACCACCAACTGCAGGTGAAGGAATTGGTATTGACCGTTTAGTGATGTTATTCACAGATAGCCATACTATACGTGATGTATTATTATTTCCTCACATGCGCCCACAAGTGAAATAGCGTAATTTTACTTGCATTACTGATGTTTCACAGTAGACTAAAATGCCATGTTAGAAACTGTTAAAGTATCGCGATCAATAAAAAAAGCATATATTTGAGGTTTATGTTCATTACGTTGTAACATCATTTAGCGATCTAACAGCAACTGGCTTATCGAATATTATATACCCATTTGACGTAAAAATGCTTTGGCAGGCTTTAGCTCGGACATCAGAGTAAGGCGTAACAGCGGGTCTATAAACGATTAGCGGTGTTAATCGTTTAACCCTCGCATTAACAAATGTATATTAATGATTTATTGGCTACTCCATTTTCTAATGTTATAACGAAGCAGTGATCATCGAGTTTGTGCCTGATGTTTCATTTTGAAGTAGCATGGGTTTATATCAAAACACAAAAAATAGCAATTGAGGCCTTTCTAATAAACTGGCATAAACTGGCATAAACTGCATAATATCAGTTACATATTTCAAAATAACTCGCCAGATGTGTAAATAATACCGAGATATCAAGCTGGCTAGTAGATGTGTTACATGAATATAACATTAAGGATATATTTAAGGATGAAGATATACTTTTTCAGAAAAATGTGGGCTCTTTTGGGCCTGTTTATCATATTCTCCGTACCGTATAGTCCAGTATATGCAAAACAAACTAGTACCTTCAGTGTCGATAACAAGCCAGCGACTAAAGACACAACTGCTAATAACAAGCCAGCGACTAAAGACACTACCGCTAATAACAAGCCAGCGACTAAAACAACTGATAGTCATAAAAAATCAAGCCGCCCGTCAGGTTTTCTAACCAAAATATCAGGTTCAGATGGTGGGTTTGATCCTAATAAACCCATTGATTTTAGTGTTGTCATGGGGCCTTATTATAGCCCAGAAGTTAGCTTAGGCCTTGCCTTTGCGGCGGTAGGCTTATATCAACCTGATGTTCAAAGTCAGTTGTCATCATTAGTTCTGCAAGGTGTCGGATCTATTAATGGATCCTTTGCGGTTATTATTAATAACAAAATCTTCTTAAATGCAAATTCACGTCAGTTTTATGTTGATTTGAAAGGCCTTTCTATGGATGTTGTTTATTATGGGAAAGGCTTCCAAGAAAATGTAAAAGATGACAATTTAGTTGAATATCATACCAAGGAGTTTACTTTTACTCCAACGTGGAAGGAGCGCGTATATGGTGATATTTTTGCTGGTCTTGGCGCAGACATTACTTATTCGAAAGCAACTGAATTTACACAGTACAACAAAAGCGTTGTTGATATCAAACCTTTACAAGAACCTTCATTCAGTGTAGGTCCATCAGCGTTAATCAATTACGATAGCAGAGATAATGTTTTAAGTGCGACAAAAGGGCTATTTTTGGAATATAACATTTCATGGTATGATGATTCCATAGGCAGCGATAAAAACTTTACACTTCAAACTTTTCATTATAACCAATACGCATCAGTTAACAAAACCGATGTAGTTGCTTGGCAATTTATAGGTCAATTTACAACTGGTGATGTACCTTGGGATCGGATGCCATCGATAGGAGGCGTAGGTAATTTAAGAGGCTATAATTCAGGACGCTATCAAGATGCGCAACTTATGACGACTCAAGTTGAATACCGTTTACACCTTTTTGGGCGGCATGGCATGGCATTTTGGTTTGGGGTTGGTGCTATTGCTGATAAAATTTCTAAATTCAACACTGATGAACTATTACCCAATGGAGGTCTGGGTTATCGTTACTTAATCAAAAAAAATGTCAATATGCGATTTGATGTAGGATACGGAAGAAATGGTCCTGGCGTTTATTTAAGTGTTAATGAAGCATTTTAAAATAACTTTTGGTTATGCACGTGATCTTTGATAATAAATCTCATTTCGAAAAAACACCTGCAATAATTTTTAAAAAAGATCATTATGACAGCATGAAAATATCATTGTCGCATTTACAACAAATAAGACTTGAATCGCAGCACAATATGTATCGTGATAAGCTGACATGTGATCGATCAAAAGCTATTTTACTCTCTGCTGAAAAGCAGGTCAAAAGAAATGATTTCTCAGTCGCTAAGGAAATCCAAAAGCAGTATTCTTCAACATCTTCATGAGTATACTTCAACGCTAAAAACCACCTTAAATAATCATGGTTTAAATAGCGCTCAAACTGAATGAGTTATAGCTCAATTTATCGGAGAATATAAAGAGATCAAAGCAAGTGTAAGCGATGATGGACCCATATTATTCATAGATGCAACGCATCCTATATGGGCAACTAATAGCAAAAGAACTGCAAAGGTGAACATTCTTGCTTGTTAAAATTAGCTCTACCTGTGTTGCGAGTTTTGAAGTGAGAACAACTATCTCCTACAACTCCCGCCGTGTTAGAGCTGACTTTTCCTACGCAAAACTTGATCACCTCATTAATTCCAATGGTATAAAGTGAGCTGTGACTGGATCCCTACAGCATAGATAAGCCAATCGGACAAAGTAGTTAACGTCTGATAAATTTTCAATTTCACCTAAATTGGTGTGTTTTTATTGTAAGCGTTCAATAAAGCCACTTAGCTATATTTATCCCATGCCATTAAATCGTTATTTGTAAGGGTCGATGGCAATAATTCAGCATCTTGATCATACGTTTTTGCAAGTGGTAGATTTTCGATTATATACCCATATAACGTAAAGTTGCTTTGGCATGCTTTAGTTAGGACATCAGAGAAAGGCGTAACTGCAGGTATATCAACGATTAGCGATGCTAATCGTTTAGCCGTCGCATTAACGAAGGTATATTAATGATTTATTGGTTACTCCATTTTCGAATGTTCTAACGAACGCAACAGTGCCTTTTTTTCATAAAAAACCGCGCTTATGCCACGAAGCGTGTGGCTGCTAGCGCCAATCAACAAAGTTATAACTTACTGTTAATAAACAAGTCGATCTAGAACAATTAGTTACGAATTAAAGTCTTCATTTTAATTCGGCCTTTACTGATTAACGCAGTTAATCTATTAGGCGACAATTAACTTGG
>JAGLDN010000292.1 GCA_023145575.1 Psychromonas sp. | reverse complement strand
CCCATCATTGCAATACCAACCGAAGCGGCTGATCCGTAAGATGTACCTGTTGCAATCGACATAATAGAGGTAATGATTAACGTGATAGGCAAAAAGAACTGCGGGTTAATCATTTTTAAGCCGTAATACATTAATGTAGGGATCGTACCCGAAGCAATCCAAGCGCCAACAAGAATACCGACAGAGCCTACAATCATTAGTGTGCTCATCGTTTTACGCAGGCTATCAAATGCGTCACTTTCAGCTTTTTTATAATCAAATTTAAAGATGATCATAAAGAGATAGAGGATAGGCCAAATTATGAAAAGCGGAATAACAAGGCTTGCGCCATAGATTAAAGGGATAACCATTGTTGCGATAACAACCGTAATAATAAGGACTGATTGCCACAAATTGGCTTTTTTAGTTACTTTCATAAAGACTACTTTTTACAATGCGTAATGAGACAAACGCAGTTAATTACATCCTAACAGGCTAATTTGTAGAAAAAGGCTGACTGGGGCGGGTATTATTGATTCAGATCTAAAGACTATTATTTTTCAAAGAAGATACCACGGGCGGAGATGAAAGAGAAATTAACGCTTATTTTATCGACTTATTACCCCATCTAGATCATTATTAAGGCGTTGCAATTCAAAATATCAAGGTTATACTATTTAAACATTTTTAATTAAAAATAAGTGAGCCCATCATGCAATATAATACTTCTCAGCTTTGTGACATTTACGCAGATACCATTGATGTTGTTGAACCTTTATTAACTAATTTCGGCGGAAGAGACTCTTTTGCAGGTGAAGTTGTCACTGTTAAGTGTTTTGAATCATTGGGCTTAATTTATAAAACACTTGAAGAAAATGGTGCTGGAAAAGTTTTATTAATTGATGGTGGTGGCTCATTAAGACGTGCATTGGTCAACGCACATATTGCAGAGCTTGCTGTTGAAAATTCTTGGGAAGGCATTGTTGTTAACGGCTGTGTGCGTGAAGTTGATATTTTAGAAGAGCTTAATATTGGCATTCAAGCAATCACTGCCATCCCTGTTGGCGGTGATGACAATGAAGTAGGTGAAGTAAATGTCCCTGTTAATTTTGCAGGTGTTACCTTTTTACCTGAAGATATTCTTTATGCAGACAGCACTGGCATCGTAATTTCACCAGAGCCTTTAGAGATTGATGATGAACTTGATCAAGATGAAAGTGAAGCTGAAGATTAAAACCTGTATTATCTAAAAATACATTATAAGCCGTTTATTAAAACGGCTTTTTTATATCCCAAGGAAATTTAGAATGAGTAACAAAATAAAAAAGGGTATTTATCAGCATTATAAAGGTAGTGAATACCAAGTTGAAGGAACGGTTACACACAGTGAAACAGAAGAAACAATGGTGTTATATCGCCCGCTTTATGGTGAACAAGCTTTGTGGGTAAGGCCTTTTGATATGTTTATTGAAGATGTTGAAATTGAAGGCGTAAAAAAACCTCGCTTCAAATTCATTGGCGAGGCTTAATTTATTTTTTAGCGAAGACTTTAATACTATTTCTTAATGTCACAACTGCCCGTTGACGTACAACCTAATTTTTTCAAAAAATAGGATGGAGGACAAAAACCAGTAAAAGCACTTTGAATTAAATTTGCACCAATAAATGCCGTTAACCACATAAAATAAGGGCTGACTAACTGCGTTAATACTACAGAGAGAAGCACCATCGAACCTGCTAATATTTTAATGCCATTATCAACTGTCATCATACTTTCCTTAAACGAATAAAATTAACATTTACAATATCATACATTAGCACAAACTAATTAAGCGTTTTGTTTAAATAGTTTGAAATGGCTCCTTAGTAACTGTAAAATGTGATGCACTTAACATTGGAGTAAATCATGGACAACAATTTAGAAGATATCCACAGTAAAGCGGAAGAAGTTAGCAAATTACTAAAAATAATTGCACATACCGATCGCATGATCGTTTTATGCCTTTTAGCCGATGGTGAAATGGGCGTATCTGAATTACGAGAACATACTAGTTTAAGTCAATCAGCCTTTTCTCAACACCTTGCCGTGCTTAGAAATAATGATCTTGTACAAATCAGAAAATCTTCACAACAAGTTTTCTACTCTCTCGCAGATGGGCGAGTTAGTTTACTACTTGGTGCATT
>JAGLDN010000291.1 GCA_023145575.1 Psychromonas sp. | reverse complement strand
AACAAAGATCAACAGCCCCTAGTGTCCGAGCTTTCGACTAAATAAAGTGCTTTTATATGTTACGTGTATATACCCATGTGACGTAAAGATGCAATATCAACCACGAACTCGATAATAAAGAATGAGACGAAGCATTAGATATTTTAAAGGTTATTTGAGCTACATGTTTTTCTACCGAATTGGCGGAAATATGCCAATTATTGATTTGTTACTGCCTTTTAAATTATTTAAACCTAGGTTGTTTTTAGTTCACGTTCCTACGTAAAGACAACTTTCACCGATTAGAGAAATTATAACATCTCAATATACAAAACTACTTAACAATTAAATTAATTATTTAAATTCGACCTAAAAGTGATGAACGCAGTGAATCATCGTGGGCGATTTTATGCCTATAGATTGTATGCCTATAATTAAGGCTCATTTTCCATTCTGACGTTCAACTTAGAGTAACATCGCTATATATTATATTGAAAATATAACAATAAAATCTTAATTGTATGTTTTTATCGTTTTTTCTTTGACTATCGGTTTGTCACAGGATATTATTATGTTTCATGGAGAAAGTTAAATTACCAATATCTGTTGACCCAATAAAATCTGCTCAAAAAGATTTAAAATTAGATTGTAAAATCTCTAAAAACTTAATGAAAAGATTAGCAAGATCAACAAACAGCATTCTGGCTGATATAGACACACAGTTTTTATTTGAAATAGATCAGCAAAAGCTGAGGATTTTTCGTGGCAGCGCGAAAGTCGCGGTAGAAGTCACTTGTCAACGTTGCAATGAGCCGATGATTTATCAGTGTGAAGCTAAATTTACTTATTGCCCTGTTCATAACCAAGAACAAGAACATAAATTACCAGACGTCTATGAAGCCATTTATTATGATGGAAATGAAGAGATAAATCTTCACGACATCGTTGAAGATGAACTGATACTTAGTCTACCTCAGATTGCAAAACACGCAATTGAAGATTGTCTTCAAAGTGATTATGAATCAACTTTCGGTCATCTTGAAAATGAAGAACAACAACATCTCAACCCATTTGAGGCTTTAATTAAACTAAAGCACAGATAAACAAATAGGAGTTTTAAAATGGCTGTACAAAAAAGTCGAAAATCACGTTCAAAGCGTGGCATGCGGCGTTCACATGATGCACTAACTGCGCCAGCGCAACTTACTGTTGATACTGCGTCTGGTGAAACTCACCGTCGTCATCATATGACTGCTGATGGATTCTATAAAGGTAAACAAGTCATCGAACTTTAGGGTTGGCTTGAAAAAGTTTATTATTGCACTTGATGCCATGGGGGGAGATCTCGGTCCTCATGTTTCCATAAAAGCAGCTAAAAATATACTGACAAAATACCCTGATTTATATCTTATTGTTGTTGGCGATAATAAAAAACTTTTAAATTTAGTCAAGTGCTACCATTTAGAACAGCATCCTAGACTAACGTTGATGAATGCTGATACGTTTATTAAAATGCAAGACGATCCGATACATGTTATAAGACACGCCAAAGACACGTCAATGCAAGTTGTCCTTGATCTCGTTAAAAATGGCAAAGCGGATGCATGTGTAAGTGCCGGAAATACAGGTGCTCTTATGTTGCTTGCTAAAAAGACCTTGAAAATGGTTGATGGATTAACACGACCTGCTTTGGTTTCTGCGATGCCAAATAGTCAATCGGGATCCGTTTATTTGCTTGATTTAGGGGCTAATTTACAATGTGATAGTGCTATACTCTTTAATTTTGCAATTATGGGCAGTGCTTTGTGTGGCGCAGTTGAGCAAATTTCATCTCCAAGAGTTGCATTACTTAATATTGGCAAAGAAAACAAAAAAGGCAACGATAAACTTACACATAGCGCACAGCTATTAACAGATGCTAATTGTATCAATTATATTGGTTTTATTGAAGCAGATGAATTATTTTCTAATAAAGCAGATGTAGTTGTTACGGATGGATTTAGCGGGAATATCGCATTAAAGAGTTATGAAGGTATGGAACGTGTATTTCATGGGGAATTACACAAAGCGTTCAATCAAAATTTTTACAGCAAAATACTCGGGAAGTTAATCAAACCAATTTTAAAAAAGCAATTTAAACACCTACAACCAGATAGGTATAATGGTGCAAGTTTGATTGGTTTACGTGGTATTGTAATTAAAAGTCATGGTAGTTCAAATGAAGTTGCGTTTTCGTATGCCATTGAACAAGCAATTAAAGAGATCCAATGGCAAATTCCAATGTATATTTCAAAAACGTTAGAAAGTGCATTATTTTAATGAGATTCTAAATAACATGAATAGCAAAATTATAGGTTCCGGCAGTTACTTACCTAGTTGTATACGTACAAATGATGATTTAACAAAGATGGTTGACACTAGTGATGAGTGGATAACAAGTCGAACAGGGATTAAAGAACGCCGTATTTCTACTGAGCAAGAAACAATTGCTCATATGGCCACAAACGCTGCTGAACATGCAATCAAAGCTGCCAATATTACCGCAGATGATTTAGATTTAATTATTGTTGCAACGACAACTAATCACAATTCATTTCCGTCTTCCGCATGTGAAATTCAAGAAAACTTAGGCTGTCATACCATTCCCGCTTTTGATATTGCAGCAGCATGTGCAGGATTTATTTATGCATTAAGTACGGCTGATAACTTTATTAAAGCGGGCGCATCAAAAACAATACTTGTCATTGGAGCTGATCGTATCGCACATACTTGCGAACCAGGAGATCGCTCAACCATCATTTTATTTGGCGACGGCGCAGCCGCTGTTATCATTCAGGCGACAGACGATATAGGTATTCTTTCAACGTCCCTTTATGCAGATGGTCGATACGGCGAACTTTTAAAACTTCCAAACGTGGCTTATGGTGATATTGAATCATTCAACAAAGCTTATTTATCAATGAAGGGAAGTGAAGTATTTAAAGTCGCTATTAATAAACTCAGTGAACTCGTTATCGAGACACTCAAACAAAATAATATTCAAGCTTCTGATTTAGATTGGTTAGTGCCACATCAAGCAAATGCGCGTATTATTATGGCAACCGCTAAAAAACTTGGAATGTCGATGGATCAAGTGATATTAACGCTAGATTTACAAGGTAATACATCTGCGGCGTCTGTGCCACTTGCTTTTGACAAAGGAATAAGAGAAGGCAAGATAAAACCAGGGCAACTTGTATTGCTTGAAGCTTTTGGTGGCGGATTTGTATGGGGATGTGCCCTTATTCGTATGTGATGCAAATGACAGTAAATTAGCGAACTAACCTTGCACGTTAAAATAAGTCTTTGCTTTGTGATCGATATGTGACGCCAACAACATTTCTTAACATTGACTAATTTCCTTGCTGAACATTTTATTCCCAGTATAATGTCATTATATAATAAATAATAATTTCTTTTCTGGTTTATATCATCAACAATTAGGATTTAATAAATGAACAATTTCACCCTTGTCTTTCCTGGACAAGGCTCACAAAAGGTTGCTATGCTCGCTGATTTAGCAGAAAGATTTTCAATAGTGAGAGAAACCTATCAACAAGCAAGCGATGTTTTAGGTTATGATTTATGGGCGCTGGTACAAAATGGTCCAAGTGAAGATTTAAATCAAACAGATAAAACACAACCTGCCCTACTCGCAGCTTCAGTGGCTATTTGGCGTATTTGGCTTAGCGAGGGGGGTAAAAAACCCAGTATTGTTGCGGGTCATAGTTTAGGCGAGTACTCCGCATTAGTTTGTGCTGAAGTCATAAATTTTCAAGATGCAATTAAACTGGTTAGACTTAGAGGAAAGTTAATGCAAGCGGCTGTACCTCCTGGGTTGGGCGCAATGTCAGCAATTATTGGTCTTGATAATGACAAAATAATCGACTGTTGTCAGTTGGCGGCAAAAGGACAAGTTGTTTCTCCTGTAAATTTTAACTCTCATG
This sequence comes from Psychromonas sp., assembly GCA_023145575.1. Lineage (GTDB taxonomy): Bacteria > Pseudomonadota > Gammaproteobacteria > Enterobacterales > Psychromonadaceae > Psychromonas. Next base: position 15,402 of record JAGLDN010000291.1, on the reverse strand, counting down.
GACAAACCGTCATCGCTGGGAATAAAGAAGCGGTTGAACGCGCAGGAGTATTACTTAACGAGGCGGGCGCAAAACGTGTTTTACCTTTACCTGTCAGCGTCCCATCACATTGCAAATTAATGGAGTCTGCGGCTGAAAAATTGGCACTAGCACTTCACAACGTTGAATTTAAAGCGCCATCAATTCCTGTTATAAATAATGTTGATGTATTAGTAGAAAGTGATCCAATTAAAATTAAAGATGCTCTTGTACGTCAATTATGCTGTCCTGTTCGCTGGACTGAAATTATTGAAAAAATAGCAGAAGATGGTGTTACATTACAAGTTGAAATTGGTCCAAGCAAAGTACTCACGGGTCTTGTGCGGCGTATTGACAAACGCTTAAATGCGCAGTTTGTAAATGACTGCGTCAGTTTAAAGACATCATTAAAAACTGTCGAAGGGAGAGTAGATCAACAATGAAAAATAAAGTTGTATTAATTACTGGTGCAAGTCGTGGCATTGGACGTGCCATCGCAGAAGAATTTATGACGCTTGGCGCAACGGTTTTAGCCACGGCAACCACTGAAAACGGCGCTAATGCTATTTCCAAATATTTAGGTGATACAGGCAAAGGGTTTGTGTTAAATGTCACCGATAACGATTCTATTGCGACTTTGTTTCAACAAATTAAAACAGATTATGGCAGCGTGGATGTACTAGTTAATAATGCAGGTATCACCCATGACAATTTATTAATTCGTATGAAAGATGATGAATGGAATGATATTATTAACACCAACTTAACACCCATCTTTAAAATGAGTAAGGCGGTAATGCGCGCAATGATAAAAAAACGTACTGGACGCATTATTAATATAGGCTCGGTTGTCGGCTCTATGGGTAACGCAGGTCAAGTAAACTATGCAGCGTCAAAAGCAGGTGTGATAGGTTTTACTAAATCATTAGCGCGTGAAGTCGCAAACCGTGGTATTACGGTGAATACTGTCTCCCCTGGTTTTATCGAAACTGATATGACCAAAGCACTCAATGACAAACAACGAGCCAATACGCTTAGTCAAGTACCTGCTGGTCGATTAGGCGCCCCGAAAGAAATCGCCGCCACAGTTGTATTTTTAGCCTCTGAAGGTGCCGCTTATATTACAGGAGAAACAATTCATGTTAATGGTGGTATGTATCTTGTTTAATCTGGGTATCATACTAATTAAATTAAGCTTTTATCAAATATCACGAAAAAAAATGAGTTAATTCAAGGCAAACACAACTCATTATTAAAGATAAATATTGCCAACTTATTTTAAGGAGATTAGTATGACATTAACTGACACTCATCAATTTCAATAAAAAAATTATGAGTAATGGTTTAAGTTATGTTAAAATTTCCAAAATCAACTGCGATAGGTATAATATATCGCTACTTGCGCGAAAGCGTATAAATAAAGGAAAATAAAATGTCGAGTATTGAAGAACGTGTAAAAAGCATTACTGTTGAGCAACTTGGTGTTCAATTAGACGAAGTTATTAATAGTGCTTCTTTTGTTGATGATCTAGGTGCAGATTCGCTTGATACTGTTGAGCTGGTCATGGCACTTGAAGAAGAATTTGATTGTGAAATCCCAGATCATGAAGCTGAGAAAATTACAACAGTTCAAAAAGCAGTTGATTATATTACTAGCAACAGCATTTAATCACTCATTTATTTTAATTTTAAAGGCGGTCTTCTGACTGCCTTTTTTTTGGAAAATATAATATGTTAAAACGTAGAGTGGTCATTACTGGAGTCGGCATGCTAACACCTCTAGGTAATACAGTTGAAACTTCATGGGAAGGCATTAAAGCAGGTAAAAATGGCATTTCAAATATAGAGCATTTCGATGTAGAAAAATTTTCATGCAAATTCGCAGGCTTGATTAAAGATTTTAATGCCGAAGACTATATGACCAAAAAAGACGCGCGTAAAATGGACGTGTTCATTCAATATGGTGTCGCGGCGGCATCGCAAGCATTAAAAGATTCAGATTTAGAAGTCACAGAAGAAAATGCAGAGCGCATTGGCGTTGCCATCGGCTCTGGAATCGGTGGCATTACAACAATTGAAAATAATATACGTCTCTTTGATAAAAGTGGACCACGCAAAGTAAGCCCATTTTTTATACCTGCTAGTATCATTAATCTAATTTCTGGACACGTTTCAATTCAGCATGGCCTAAAAGGTCCAAATATAGCCATCACAACTGCGTGTACAACAGGCACACATAATATTGGCATAGCAGCACGCATGATTCAATATGGTGATGCAGATGTTATGGTCGCGGGTGGTGCTGAGAAAGCATCCAGCCAAATTAGTATCGCCGGATTCGCCTCAGCACGCGCATTATCAACACGCAATGATTCACCAGAAACCGCCAGTCGGCCTTGGGATGAAACGCGTGATGGCTTCGTCTTAGGAGATGGTGCTGGCGTATTAGTGGTTGAAGAATATGAACACGCTAAAGCGCGAGGGGCAAAAATTTATGGTGAATTTATTGGCTATGGTATGAGTGGAGATGCATGGCACATGACGTCACCCCCAAAAAATGGAGCTGGTGCAGCATTATCAATGAAAAATGCATTAAAAGATGCGAATATAGCAGCAAGTAAAATTGAATATATTAATGCGCACGGTACATCAACCCCAACGGGTGATCTTGCTGAAACTGAAGCTGTCAAAAGTATTTGGGGAGATGCTGCAAAAAATATCATGATGAGTTCAACCAAATCAATGACAGGCCACCTTTTAGGCGCCGCTGGTGCAATTGAAGCTATTTTTAGCCTGCTTGCTATCCGCGATCAGGTTGCACCACCGACAATTAATTTAAAAACGCCTAGCGAAGGGTGTGATCTAGATTATGTCACCGATGGAAAAGCGCGTCCTGCTGAAATAAACTATGTATTATCAAACTCATTTGGCTTTGGTGGTACAAATGCAACGCTCATTTTTAAGAAAATTTAATATTTCTGATTAACTATACCCATGTGGCATAAAGATGTAATGCCTGGCTGAAATCATTATAATTTTGTTTGCTGTCTTTCAGCTTTACCTCACATGGGAATAGATATGGTCGTATTATTAGTCAATGCTTAAATTTTTGCTCACCTCAAGACTATTGTCCGTCAATTTAACGCAAATTGGTGCATAATAACCTGTTTGTGATCTATTGCTTATCCAAAATTCAACCTCACCATCCACAAATCATTTACTCATGATCCTGATGTCGTTTGGCCGTTAGGGCTTCAGCAAAAGAAAACGGTCTAAAGATCAACCTAATAAATCTATATTTTTTATTTTAGAGTCACCTAAGTTATACGATAACGACAAGACATCAAAAGAGCAATTCCCTACGTCAGCCGATCTTGGATCATATATTTTTAAAAACAATAGGTTAAATAGATTTGATTGTAATAGCCATCACATTATATTACTTGCATATCCCCCCCTAAATAACGTATTTTCATTATAATAAATTACAAAAATATAAAGAGATTTAATGCTAATAAACGGCAAGCAAAGCAATGAAATAACTGCATCTAATCGAGGATTAGCCTATGGCGATGGTTTTTTTTCTACGATTAAAGTAAAATTGGGTGAAATGCAGTTATGGGATCTTCATTTAACACGGTTACAAAAATCCGCTAAAATGCTTTCTTTTCCATTATTTAATTGGCATGCATTGACGCTAGAGCTACAAACATTTGCAAAGCAATGTACAAAACAAGAAGAAATGGTCATCAAGATTATTTTAACAAGAGGCGCAGGCGGCCGCGGATATAGCATTAATGGCTCTAACCATGTTGATAGAATCATTTCGCTACATGCACTGCCTCGTCGATATCAACAATGGCAACATAAAGGGATACCAATTATTCAATGTGATTATAAATTACCGATCAATAAACGCCTCGCGGGTTTAAAAACTCTAAACCGCCTTGATCAAGTATTAATTAAGCAAGAAATTGAAACAAAAAAAGCAATTGATGGTATTGTGTGTGATAACGAAGGTAACGTTATTGAAGCATCTAGTGCTAACCTTTTTATTCATAGCGAGGGTCGCTGGTATACACCCTGCTTAAAAAATACAGGGATTGAGGGTGTTAAACGGCAACAGATCTTAAATGCCGCAAAAAAACATTCCGTAGAGATAATTAAAACACAAATAAATAAGCTAGACCTGTTAAACGCTGATGCAATTTGTATAACGAACGCATTAATGGGTATTGTCCCTGTGACACAATATGAAAAACATACCTACAACGCGCAACATTTTTCAATAACTGCACAATTAAAAAAACTAATTTCGAAGGAATTAAACTAAATGAAGTATAAAAAAACACTTATCGCTGTTATCCTTCTATTAGGGATTATTATTTTTGCGGGGTGGGTAGTACATACAAAAATAAACAAATATATGACTGACCCGTTGATTGACAAGGCACTTGTATTCACCGTCAAGAAAGGCAGTAATTTTCAATTACTCGGAAAGTCATTGTTCAACGAAGGTATTTTGCCTAATCTGACTTGGTGGAAAACAATTATAAAATTACATCCAGAATTAGTAGCCATAAGGTCAGGCACTTATAAATTTGAACCTGGTTTTAGTCTCCAAGATATATTAAACAATATAGTCAAAGGTAACGAATTAAAGTATACAATCACCTTTATTGAAGGCAATACTACAAAACAGTGGTTATCGCAATTAAGACAAACAAGCTCATTACAACCGACACAAAAAAATGAACAAGACATGATAAAAACACTTGCTATCAACCACAAAAAAATCGAAGGCTTGTTGCATCCTGGCACATATTATTACTTCAATGGTACTAAGAGCTTTTCTATTATTGAAAAAGCCTATCAACATCAACAGAAAATTGTAGAACATTTTTGGAATACACGCGATAAAAATCTTCCTTATAAAAACAGCTATGATATGCTTATCATGGCATCAATCATTGAAAAAGAAACAGGCCACAAACATGACAGAAAAAAAATATCATCAGTTTTTGTCAATCGCTTGCGCTTAGGCATGCGTTTGCAGTCTGATCCAACCGTGATTTATGGCATGGGGAGCAGTTTTCATGGAAACATCCGCGCTAAAGATTTGCAACAAAATACGCCTTACAATACCTATCGAATTAAGGGATTGCCGCCAACGCCCATTTCAATGCCGAGCGAAGCCGCCATTGATGCGGCCGCGCATCCAGCAGTAACAAAGTATCTTTATTTTGTCAGCAAAGGTAATGGAAAATCATATTTCTCAAATACGTTAAAAAAGCATAATCGCGCTGTAAAAAAATATATTTTAAGACGATAATATGTCAAATTTATTAGCAGGAAAGTTTATTGTTATTGAAGGCATTGAAGGGGCGGGAAAAAGCACCGCGATTAAATATGTCATAAAATGGTTAGAACAAAAACGTATCGATCAAAAAAATATAATATTTACCCGAGAGCCTGGAGGTACTGTCCTAGCAGAAAAAATCAGGGATATTATAAAAATGGAAATAAAAGGCGAGTTATTGCAAGATAAATCTGAATTGTTATTAATGTATGCCGCTCGCGTTCAGCTCATCGAAAACATCATCAAGCCGTCACTCGCTGCAGGTGCAACAGTCATTGGCGATAGACATAATTATTCATCATTCGCTTATCAAGGTGGTGGACGGCAAATTGATTTAGCGTTAATTAAAGATATTCAACGCGTCTCTATTGGTGATTTCAAACCCGACTTTACACTGTATTTAGATATCTCTCCTGAACAAGGCTTGACTAGAGCTAAAGCGCGAGGCAAACTTGATAGGATCGAGCGTCAAGAAATTGCGTTTTTCGATAGAAGTCGCGCCGTTTTTAAAAACTTAGTTGAGAATGATGAAAATGCGGTATCTATCGAGGCTGAACGGAAACCTAAAATAGTAGAGCTTGCTATTTATCAACAACTTGACCAATGGCTAGCGAGACTTGAAAATGCAATTTGACTGCCAATTAAAAACACTAAAAACACCATGGCTAACAACCCTTTATACGTCACTGGTCAAAACACATAAGGAAACGCGCTTAGGACACGGCCTACTTTTCACCGGTATTGATGGGGTAGGACGATTTAAGCTTGCACAACAAATTGCTAAATACATACTCTGCAGCAATAAAACCCACTCAAACAATAGTTGCAATATATGCCATTCATGTAATTTAATTGCCGCAAATACCCATTTAGATTTACAGCTACTTATAAAAGAACAGAATAAGCAGTCAATTACGATTGATCAGATCCGAACGCTTATTAACAACCTAAATGATTGCGCACATTTAGGGAATAACAAGATCGTCATCATTAAAGACGCCCAGTTTCTAAGTATACAAGCTGCTAATGCGTTGTTAAAAACACTTGAAGAGCCACAATCAAATACCTATTTAATTTTATTAACAAATACTCGTGAACAATTATTACCAACATTAAGAAGCCGTGTTCAACATACACATATTTATACGCCAAACACTAAAACACTTACCAACTGGCTTATTAGTCAAGGGATCAATCTGCCCGATCAAGGACTATTCCCATTATTTAAAAATAGTCCGTTAGCACTGTTCAATCATCTGCAAAGCAATGCAATCGATCCACGAAAAAGCTGTGTTGAAGGACTATTTTCATTACAGCATGATCCTCAAAGCTTATTTATTTTTAGTGAATACCTTGCAAAATCTACCGATAAAAATTTAGAAATCTTGTTTTTTTTACTTCATGATCTTCATAAATTAAAAATGAGCCATAATGCAAGTAAACAGAGTATTATTTTTAACTTTGCCTTACCACAACTCATAATATGGCAAGATCAAATCACTTTTAAAAGTCTGCGTATGCTCTCACTTAACATATTAAAAATCCGGACTCTACTAATTACACATTCAGCGCTCAAAGAAGATCTACTCATTAACGCATTACTTATTAAAATAAAAAATGCATTTCAAATATCACAAAATCTAGGCTAAAAAATGCTAATTGATTCTCACTGTCATCTTGATGGGCTTGATTATAAAGAAAAACACAAAAATATCGCCGATGTACTTATGAAAGCAAAAGTAGTCGGCATTGAATATTTACTGAGTATTGGCGTAACACTTGATACTTACCCTGCGATGCGAGACATGACTGCACCTTTTCAACAAATATTTCGTTCGGTAGGTGTACATCCTTTATATCAAGAGAAAGAGGTCGATGAGGTATTACTGCTTGAATACGCCCATGAATCCCAAGTAGTTGCTATTGGTGAAACAGGGCTTGATTTTTTTTACTCTCCTGATAACAAAGCACAACAAGAAGCCGCATTTCGATCGCAAATTCGCATTGCAAAACAAGTTTGCAAACCACTCATCATTCATACACGAGATGCAAGGAATTTAACTTTAGCTATTTTAAGAGAAGAGGAGGCAGATAAAGTAGGGGGAGTTTTACATTGCTTTACAGAATCGCTTGAAATGGCACAAGAAGCCATTGAATTAGGCTTTTATATTTCTATTTCAGGTATTGCAACATTTAAAAATGCCAAAGCATTACAAAATGTCATCAAAGCACTCCCGTTAAACCGATTACTTATAGAAACCGATTCCCCCTATCTTGCGCCTGTGCCACACAGAGGACAACAAAATGAGCCGGCTTTTGCTAAAGATGTTGCACGATTTGTAGCAAATTTAAAGCACCTCTCGCTGGCAAAATTAGAAAACCTGACAACTGATAATTTTTTTAATTTATTTTCAACAGCTAAAAAAATCCTCTAGTGCTTTATTCCCATGTGAAGTAAAGATAATAAATCAGCAAGATAAATTGTATCGAGCAACTCGAGATAAAATTGCCCTTAGATAATTAATACCCATTACAATAAACCGCTTTACTATTTTACTTCTTAAAATAACTTACTTACACGTGATAAGTTTAGTAAAGCTAACAGCTAGTTATATCAACTTACGCCTTGAATTAATCTATTTTCTATGAATAAAATTTAGATCTCCTACTTCATGTAATTTGTAAAACTTCATTAATTATCTATGGAAGGATAATAATAATGACATTAATTCTTAACTGTCGCTCCAAGTAAAAATCTTATAACAACCTAGATTAGTGCATGTTGTCATTCCCTATGGAGCTAGCCTCTAAAACCAGCTCTGCGTTATAAGAGCCGAAAAGCGAACAACCACATAGTAATTGTTATTTTTAGGTCTTTTGCTGAGTATTTTACCTTGATCTTACATCCAAACTAAAGCGCGAAAAGCATATTGAAGTAGCATGGATATATACTCAACTTATCTAATAAAATAAACAAATCCCACGCACAAAGCCATAACTACCTATCCTGTATATAAATTTTAACTTATCACGGCCGCATGCAAGGCAGTAGATTGTAAAAACAATTTACGTTCAATTATTATGCATAATAAAATCCTTTGTTTCTACCTTGTGTTTATTACAATATATACTAATATTAATTATATAGGTCATCTTTTTTAGGCGATAATTTAGCAATTTAATTACAAGGTAATGAACATGAAACTCATCAACAGTTTGAAAATCATCCTGCTATTTGTCAGTCCGTTTATATTAGCTGGATGTAATGTTGAGGGTGAAATGGATTCAAGTAATCCAACTACTCGAACTAGAACGTTTATGATTATTCCTAACGATATTACTGGTACTTGGAAATTAGCGTGTTCACTCACTGCCAATGGTGTCTACGACTATACACAAATGCTAACCTATACAGGAAATAAAAGCGAATTAGTCTCCACCTTCTATGCGAGGAGATCAGATAGTCCTAGATGCTCAATAGCATATTATCGTATACAAATTACCACAGATATTGTGTTTGGTGACATGATAAATAAAGGTACTACAGATGAGCATACCCAAATCGATATAATTCTAAATAATGCAATAGTAACAATGTTAAATGATGACTTTCTAAATATTATTAATGATCAGGATAAATTCTATCGGATGAGTCTGGAGAATGGTTATTTTGGCGCTAAAATTACAAACTGGATAAAAGATCAGCCTAGAGATGTGACAAATGAATATATTCAAAACAATACAAATGGCTTTGGAGCAACCGTGCTTGATATTTATCAAGTTTTAAATAATAAACTCACTTTTGGTGATAAAGTGAGCAATAAAGATGCGGATGGGCGACCTATCTCAATTGAGAGAACTTCTCCCTATACCCGTCAGATAGGCTCGGTTATTTATTCAACCCAGAAACTGCAATAATTAATATACAAAATAGAAAATTCTCCCAAGCTCTCTTTGCTATTAAAGGATGATCACAACATCAAGTGCAAATAATTTATCCCCTGATCACTTCAAATTAAACATCTATACCCATGTTACTTCAAAATGCTTTGTCAGGCTAAAGCTCAATAATCAGAACAAGGCACAATATTAGGTAATTGTTGCTCACTTTTCGATTATTGTAACGCAGTCTTGGTTTTCGAGCTTCTGCCCCGCAGGGCAAGACAACTAGTACCAACCTGTGTTGTTATAAAATCTCTATGTAGAATAACTATACTTCAATTTTATGCCTAGCACCTTGGTACTATTCCCCTTGCTAAATTTGCACTTTTACGTCACATGGGTATAAAGCAATCAAGTAGCCTCAATGCTAGTTGATCTACACCATGCATTAAATTCTTAATTTTTATGAGGCGGTTTAGGTAAAAACTTGCCAATCACACACACTAATTTCATGATCAGCGCAAGGCGTATTAATGATTAACGCCCTGGTAATTTTTTCCAAGTAACTTTGTCGCGTAAATAAACAGGTATTGCAAATTCAGGCGCAACCGCTTGTTTATTTTTCACTAATAAAACCGCCTGATCTAACATGTATTTTGCTGAGGGGCATTCAATACTGAGTTGATTAACTAAACTAAAGTGCGCTTTTAATTGAGGAAACACCGCCCATGCAGAGCCAACTAACACAGCATTATTGTCAATTGATGTCATTTTATTGATTAAATCATCTGGTTTGATAACAAGCTCCTCATCAATAAGCACCATTAAATTATTTTGTCGTTGATAATGTGCAAAATAAACTTCACCCATTCGAGCATCAATCGCACTATAAACCGCCGATACATTTTTAAGCGCATAAGCTTGTTGTGCCATTGCTTGTAGTGTTGATACCCCAACCATTTTTTTATCAATACCAAAAGCAAGCCCTTGTGCAATACTCACCCCGATCCGAACACCTGTAAAACTACCTGGTCCCTGACCATAAGCAATAATATCGATGGCAGACAAAAGTAAGCCTGCATCTTTTAAAACAGCGTGAACCATTGGCAATATTTTAAGCGTATGCTCTCTTGGTGCGATGATAAATTGATTGAAAATACGCTGAGTTATCTCACTTTGACGCAAAATAGCCACAGAGCAAGCTTGGGTGGATGTATCTACACATAAAATATTTAAAGACATCACTTGACCTATTTTATGTTTTGTAAAAAATCGATCGCTTTTTCAAGTGAACGAGTACGCGGCATAGACGGTAAACTATTTAAAAAGAGATGTCCATATTTTCGCGTAACTAAGCGTGTATCACAAACAATTAAGACGCCCTTATCTTTTTCTGTACGGATCAGGCGCCCAACCCCCTGCTTAAAATTAATCACAGCTTGGGGGAGTTGTACATCAAAAAATGGAGAAAGACCTTTCAGATAAGCATCTTCTATGCGAGCTTTTAAAAGCGACTCATCGGGCGACCCAAACGGTAACTTGTCAATAATAACACAAGATAATGTTTGCCCTGGCACATCAACACCTTCCCAAAAACTACTTGTTGCAACAAGTAATGAATTACCATGACAGATAAATTCATCAATTAATGCTTGTTTGCTTTTTTCTCCTTGTAGTAAAACGGGCAATGTTAATGTGCGTTTAAATCCAACTGCAAGTTGATTCATCATCGCATGGCTGGTACACAGAAAAAAACAGCGGCCTTTATTCGAACAAATAACTGGTGAAAGTTGTTTAATTAAAAAATCACAAAGCCCAGGTGTACTAGGCTCTGGAATAAATCGAGGCACAACAAAAAGACTTTGCTTCGCATAATTAAATGGGCTGTCTAATTGCATGCATTTACTTCTCTCAAGTCCAAGCTGTGAAGTAAAATGTTCAAACTGCCCTTTTACGGATAAGGTTGCAGATGTATAAATCCAAGTGGCTGATTTTTTTTCACACGCCAATTGAAATCGCCCCGCGACGCAAAGCGGGGTAATATTAAGCGATACATGTTGTTTAGTGCAGTCATACCAAGAACTATAACCCACTGTATCAATACTATTTAGTTTTTTTAAAAGTAAATTAAATTTATTTAGTCGTTCAAAACAATGATTGAGTAATTCACTTTTACCTAATCTTTCACAAATAACATCAATTAAAAAATCAATCACTTGAAATAATCGTTGTAAATGCAATTGAATCATTTTATCTGTGCTTTTTTCTCGCCAGCTCCCTGTGCCTTTTTCAATCGCAAACGACAATCGAAAATCAAGTACTGACAACCTTAATTGCTCAGTGGCTTTTGCCATTTGCTTGGCCTCTTTAAGCTCGGTACGATAGACAAAATCAATATCTTTTGTTAATTCAATAAACTGCCTCGTTGACACAGACTCACCAAAATATTCACAGGCAATATCAGGTAATTGATGCGCTTCATCGAAAATATAGACACTCGCGTTAGGAATTAACTCAGCAAATCCAGTTTCTTTTAGCGCTAAATCCGCAAAGAACAGATTATGATTAATGACAATAAGATCACTGTCCATTGCTTTTTTACGTGCTTTAACAATAAAACAATCATCAAAGCTTGGACAATCACGCCCCAAGCAGTTGTCATTAGTACTGGTTATCAAAGGAATAATAAAAGCATCTTCTGGCAAAGATTGCATTTCACTAATATCACCAGTTTTCGTATAAATTGACCAGTTTTTTATTTTCACCAACTCAATTTGTATGGATTTTTCTTTGTTTTTACTTTCAAGCATAAAGCGATTTAAGCGCTCATTGCATAAATAATTGCTGCGTCCTTTTAATAAAGTCACCGTTCCCACAAAATTGCATGCATCAATAAGTACCGGCAGATCTTTATTAAATAATTGATTTTGGAGTGTTTTGCTGCCAGTCGAAATTATTATTTTTTGTAAAGTGCCCTTAGCAAAAGACAGTAAAACAGGCGCAAGATAGGCAAATGTTTTCCCTGTGCCAGTTTGCGCTTCTATAATTAATGTCTCATCTAAATTAATTGCAGATTCTATCGCTTGTGCCATTTTTATTTGAGCAGGACGCGCTCTAAAATTCAGCAATTTACTTTGCAGAGCCCCACCTTTTGAAAAAAAATCAGAAATCAAATTGCTTTACTCACAAAATAAAACCGATAGCAAAAATTAAATATTTGCCCCATGAACCACAAATGTTAATCAATGAGTTGATATTGATTACGAAGAAGAACAATGATTTCAGCTTTTGGATCTTCACAAACGGGTATTTTTTTACCAATGATTTTCTCCGCGATAGCAATATAAATTTTAGAAATCTCCATAAATATATTGGTTGGTAATGCATGATCTCGAGCTAAGGCGATACGATCAGCCATTCTATCATTATTGAGTAAAATATCAGGATCAGGAAAGTAATTTAATAATAATTGCCGAAAATCTTCTTTAGAATTTTCTACAATTTCCCCCTGTGCGAATTTTTTTGCATCCCAAATTCGCGATGAATCAGGCGTGCCAACTTCATCTATGTAAATCAATTTATCAATGCCCTTTTTATTCTTGACATAACCAAATTCAAATTTTGTATCGACAAATATTTCTCCTATATTCGAAAGCGCATCACTTATGACATTAAATCCTTTTTTTAGGAGGTGCTCATAACGATTAATATCATCAATGGAACTAAAATTAAATGCACTAAAGTTATCATCTATAATTTGCCGGGTGATATTGACATCATCAACAGCGGGTACGTTAGGGATACCTTCTAATATGCCTTTTGTTGACGGTGTAATAATGAGTTGTGGTAATTTTTGGTTATTTTTCAAAGAATCACTAATTTTAATACCACAAAAATAGCGAGTTCCTTTTTTATAAGATCGCCACATTGATCCAGTGATATATTGACGTGCAATTGCTTCAATCATTACTGGCCGTGCTTTTTTAACAATCCAAACGAAAGGGTGAGGAATATCTAAAATATGACTATCAGCGAGACCTTGCTCTTTAAATAATTTAAACCAGTGACTTGAAATTGCATTTAATGCAACGCCTTTTCCTGGTACGCCATGCATACCTGCTTCTGCGTGCCAAACACAATCAAAGGCAGAAATGCGATCACTAATCACCATGATTGCAAGGGGGGTCTCAGGAGCAACATCATAATTTTTTTCAGTAATAAGTCGCTTACTATCGGATGCGGTTAACCAATAAACAGAGCGAACTTTACCATTGTGAACAGATTTGTCAGTGCGAATTGGCAGATCGTTATTGACGGCTAATACTTGATGAGCTGGATCCATTAAAATATTCCTCTATGTTATTTATATTCATTTTACGTTAAAGTGCAGAATCAGGAAAGTAAATTATGCTAAGATACTAGGTATAAAACTCACCTAATATGATCTATTCAAGAATGCTTCATTGTGTCGCCACTCACCAAGAAAATCAAGGCACAACATGAGGAAAGACAACACGCTTGTTAAATCTCGCGCCTTAATCTGATCATCGAATACACTCGGACATTGCATCTTAGATAAATTAGGGTAATACCATAAAAAATTTCAGCTTTGCGAGTAACTTAACATGTTCAATTTAAAAAAACTAACCTTGATTGGGCATGACGATATTCATATATGGACAGTAGAGCCTAAAAAATTAATGAACAATGATTTATTATCTACGTTTCATTCTATTTTGAGCCTTGATGAACGTCAAAAAGTTGATAGCTATCGTTTCAGATCTGGAAAACACAACGCACTTATCACTCGCGTATTTTTACGCTTTGTGCTTTCACAGTACGCAACTATTTCCCCAAAAGATTGGTGTTTCTCTTATTCAGATCTTGGTAAACCAGAGATTGCCAATCTAAATACAGGACTTCGCTTTAACCTCAGCCATAATGATAGTTTAATCATCTGTGCTATTTGTTTAAACAAAGATATTGGCTGTGATGTTGAAAACCTATCTCGAAAAATATCTATTGCACCAATCGCCAAGCGTTTTTTCTCAACAAAAGAGGCAAATGACATTCAAAATCTACCATCGAGTCTACAAGTCAAAGGTTTTTTCGAACGCTGGACATTGAAAGAGTCTTTTGTTAAAGCAACAGGTAAGGGTATCACACAAGGGCTCTCATCGTTTCGATTTGAATTGAAAACTACGGCTGCTAAGCAATACCGCGAAGATATTAATCTTTATACCGATAATCATAACAAAAGAGATAACAACTGGTTTAGTGCCTTACTTTATCCAGATGAAATACATTGTATTGCCTTGACTGTCAACACATCACAAAAACCAAAAATAATTTTAAAAGAAAATACTCATTCAATGATGCTAAAGTTAATATCATTGATCTAAATAATTGGTCGAACAATGCGCAGTGACACCGAGTAAGATTTACGCTTTTAAAAGAAAAGTTATCAAAAGTGCGTCTACAACCATGTGATCACGATGACAAGACAAGTTGTTTAACCTTTTTTTAGCATTACCAATTGACCGCTGCGAACACCTATTTCACTGCATCCCTCCGTGCTTACAATAGAAATAATGATGACATATATACTCATGTTACTTCGTAATGCAACGGCAAATTGTGCTAAGGTACTAGGCACTATTTGCTTGGCTACTTTACATTTCTGCGTCACATGGGTATGTATATTTTCTCGCGCATAAACTTCTTTTCTAGTCGATGAAGTGTTAAAAGATCTTGATAGTTACTTACTGCAACAAAAGCAAGAGTGCCTTGTGTTGCGTTACTTTTTGGCAACGCTTGTTTCGCGCGTTTGCATGATCTACGCCATTTTAACAACAGCGACAGGCATATTTAATGCGTTGGGAGCGGTTACTTGAACTTTACTGGGAATAATTTCTATTTTTCAGACATGTCTTCACCCATTTTATAAAGCTTATGCCCATCATGTATACATACCAATTTTTCGTCGGATAATTTTAAAATAACATCCACACGAGGAAAGTGGCCTTGTAATACTCTTCGCCTAGGCTTTTTGTGGTTTTTTTAGGATTGTTTTCTAGAGTATCATTTTCTACATCATAAACAGAGGTATCAATATTATCAGGCTCTTCTGTTAGAATGATATG
>JAGLDN010000290.1 GCA_023145575.1 Psychromonas sp. | reverse complement strand
TGCCTTCAGCGTTACTAGAAATTATATTTATTGTAACCAGTTTAATCTCTCAATTAGCTTTATTGGCACTAATTATTGGTTTTCTGAGTTCACCTTTTTTATTAATAAAAACTATCAAGCAGCGTCATCTATTTATCGCACTGATTTCCTCGTTAGGTATTAGCTTGCTAATAATTGATACATTTGTTTTTGCTCAATATCGATTTCATATCAATAGTATTGTTGTAAATCTAATTCTTGCAGGCGATGTTGTTACCTTTCCTATTATTACATGGGTTATTGTAGCTGCGGGTGTCGTTGGCCTGTTTTTAATTGAATACTTCGCTCTCTCTGTTTTAAATAGCCGTTCGAAAACGTCAAAATCAAAATGGGGAAGAAAAATATCACTTGCGATTGTTGGATGCTTTTTAATCGTACAAGGCATGCACATCTGGGCAGTGGCGAATGCTTACCAACCCGTAACAGTGATTAAAAGGTACCTTCCTTTATTTTATCCTTTTACGGCAAACAGCTTTATGGCTAAATATGGTTTAGTTGATAAAGATGCCATCGACCGTCAAAAAGCAATGAAAATTAATCACAAGAGCGATCTTCATTACCCACAATCACCCTTGATAACAGAAGCGCCTAAAAAAGCGGTTAATATTATGTTTATCATGATCGATTCTTGGCGTGCAGATACTTATAATGCTGATAATACGCCAAATATTTGGGGAATGGAGCATGCACAAGCCGGAGTCTCTTTTGAACACCATATATCAACAGGAAATGCGACACGTACAGGAATATTTGGCTTGTTTTACGGGATTCCAGGCACTTATTGGCATAGTGTCCTTGCTAATCAAACATCGCCTCTGCTTATGGATAGACTGCAAGCATTGCAATATGAAACAGGAATATTTACATCTGCACAGCTTCGCTCGCCAGAGTTTTCACAAACCGTCTTTTCTAAAATAAAAAATTTAAGAATGGAATCAAAAGGCAGTTCCCCATCTCTTCGGGATGAGGATTTAACTAATGATTGGTTAGATTGGTATGGTAAACGAGATAGAACAAAGCCTGCTTTTTCATTTTTATTCTATGACTCTCCACATGGCTATGATTTTCCTAAAAATTACGATCATCAGTATCAACCCATGCTGGAAAATGTAAATTACTTAGCCTTAAATAATGATACCGATACGACGACATTTTTTAATCGTTATAAAACAAGTGTGCATTATACGGATAGCTTAATAAAAAAAGTATTTGATAAATTAAAAGCAACTTCCGATTCTAATTATAAATTTATAGTTAAGATGATAGGTATTATTATATAACTGATGTTACGCAGTAAGTTAAAATTTTAGAGTAAAAACCTGTTAAAGTGATTGAATGAATAAAAATAAACAAATATTTGAGCTGTATATTGATTACCTTGTAACTTCATTCAGCTATACAACTGCGACTGGTCTATCAAATCTTTTAGATGGAGAGTTCAGTCACGATCAAATTACCCGGTTCCTATCTTACAGAAAGTTTACCTCTGCTGATTTGTGGGCCAATGTAAAAAAAGAAGTGAGGAAAATAGAATCTGATGATGGCGTTCTAATTTTTGACGACACTGTTCAAGAAAAGAAATTTTCTCAGGAGAACGAGCTTATAAGTTGGCACTTTGATCATACTGTTGGGCGTTCGGTAAAAGGAATAAATTTACTAAATTGCATTTATCACACTGGTCAAGCAAGTATCCCCGTTGCCTTTAAACTTATTACAAAGGATATTCAATACTCAGATATTGAGACACAAAAATTAAAAAGAAAGAGCTCTACGACTAAAAATGAAGATTTAATTTCCATGTTAAAATCATGTAAACAAAATCAATTAAAATGGCGCTACGTCTTGGCTGACAGTTGGTTTTCATCTATTGGAAATATGAAATTTATTCATGGAAAAATGAAGAAACATTTCATTCTAGCATTAAAAAGCAATCGTTTAGTTGCACTAAGTAGAGAAGATAAATTACAAGGGCGTTTTCATCGCATTGATTCATTAGAGTGGTCAGATACACCTATCTGCGGTTGGGTAAAAGGAATGGATATGCCAATACTTTTACATCGACAAATCTTTAAAAACAAAGATGGCAGTGAAGGGATATTATATTTGATCAGCAATGATATTGAGCTAGATAAACAGTCAATAGAAACGATCTATCAAAAACGGTGGAAAGTTGAAGTTTTTCATAAAAATATAAAATCAAACACAGGGCTTGCAAAATCCCCAGCTAAAACAAAAAAGACGCAGAGCAATCATATTTTCATGTCAC
>JAGLDN010000029.1 GCA_023145575.1 Psychromonas sp. | reverse complement strand
CATAAAATTAAAGCCTAGTTATTCTAAGTCGAAATTTTATAAAAGCGATAATTGTTATAAGTTTCCTTGATCGAGGGGCTTTAGATCAAACACCAGATCGAAGTTATAACATTCAAAAATGGAATAACTAATAAATTATTAATATACTTTGGTTAATGTGACAGCTAAACGATTAGCATTGCTAATCGTTGATAGACCTGCTGATACGCATTGCTATGATTTTCGAGCTAAAGCCTGATAAAGCAATTTCATGTCACATGGGTCTATATTTGTTTTTATAATGTTATTCCCGTGGAATATGAAAAGAGGGATGCGCATTAATTTTCAAGATCCTTTGGACAATATCAATGGCATTATTCAAACAAGATAAAATTAAAAATGCGAGTATGGCACGAAAAAAAGATGGCCAGCTTAGATTACTATTATTGCTAACCTCCTTTGGGATCAATAATTAAAATGCGCTAGCCGTGAGCCTGAGTTTAGGTAAGTTACTTCAAATTGCTACGTCAGCAAAAGATCTTGAGCTAACATGGGTAGATTGTCGATTAGCAATGATCTCAACCGCTGCTTTATCTGCAGAAACTCTCTCGATAGTGGTGGCAGTATTAAACGGCAATGCCAAATTTGTAGGTCCATGTCCAAAATTTGTAGAATGTAAAACGGGTTTATTAATTTTTTTAGCAAAAAATTGTCGCAAATAAGTAAATTGCGTTTCTTCAAATGGTGTATTTGGTCTTTCCCCATGGACAATAAAATTACCAAATATAATGGCGTCAGCATAGAGAACAGCTTTGCTATAACGGAATCCGTTTAATATTATTGATAACATACATGGACTTAAAGCAACAGATTCTATAAACAAGGTTGTTCCTTTAGTGTTATAAGTAAAGTTTTCAGAGCCATTCATGCTATTTAATACTAAAGAATTACCTCCGATGATACGAGTATTAATCGTATTAAAGGTTGCGGCATTGTTGATGATATCCATAGAATAAGTTGGTGTTGACTTTCCGCAAAGTACATCTAACATAGTGTTAATATGTGTTTTGTTGAATGATTCTTGATTGTTGATGTCACCATTAGAGCCAAGTACGACACCATGTATTGTTGGCCATTGCCAATATTGATTAAAAAAAACATGTAAGGCAGTCACATCGCTATATCCAATAATCGGCTTTGGTTTGGCTTTAGAGTAGTCTAATTCTTTTTGCAACACATCGAGTAATTCAGAGCCCCAGCCCCCCCCGAGTATTGCCCAGATAGCTTTTGAATCGGATTCTAATGCTTGTTTGATAAATTGAACCCGTTTTTCAATGGTATTAGCCTCATTCAAAGGGCTGGTGGGTTGTATTATATCATCGGGAATATTTAGTTTGAGCTTGGTATTTTTCTCAAAATAATCCTTAATTTCTTGGATATCAGCGGTTGGATGATCAGGTGATGAAGAAGGGGCTATAACATCAATTGTGTCGCCATCTTTTAAAAATCCCCAACTTATATTGCTCATTTTAACCTCCGTAATGGTAAATGAAAATCATGAAATATCTTGATATGACAGTGTTTAAAGTTGATCTAACTTTTTAGAGAGCCCTCCTGATTTTGGAAGGTGAATTTTAGTTGCTAAAGTTGATTAATGCCTAAAGCGATTAAAATTTTTTATTTTAGGCAGATTCAACCGCCAAATGAATAATTATCATGCAGCAAGTGCAGGCATATGTTTTATCATGATTTAGAATGGTGTTTGGTATATATATTCAACTGGCTACTTTTCCAACTAATTTAAGTTATGCATTTAATAATTGAATCTAAGTTATAAATCCTATCGACAAAAAATTAAAGTGATGAAGCGTTAATGACTACTTAGCTATCGTGATTTGTATTGATATTTGAGCCATATATTTAATAAAAGGCTTTTGTGCTTTTTCTTTTTAGGCCTGTCTATAAATGGTTTGAATAAGTATTTTTCTGTTTGATTGTGTTGCTAAATTTCTGATGTTATATTTTGAGCTAGTATGCATACTCGTAATAATCCAAAATAAATTTTTCAGGCTTTAGCTCGTAGATCCGCTCAAGACACAACATGAGATAATTGTTATTCACTTTTTTAGTATTGCAGCGTAGTATTGGCTTTCGAGCTAACACCCCATCAGGCATATTTTCGTTGTTAGGGCGTTTTAATTTAAGCATTTAGACCTTCGATTTCCTGTTGTGGATCTACTCACATCTCTTTTAGCTGAATGTTTCATTTTGAATTGAATGATAACGAGTACATAAAATAACAATTAACGAGTTAAAATGTCATTATCAATATTCACAGCATGTGATGAAGATCGAGTTGCCCTTCAAAAAACAGCTATTTAGTATAATTATCAATTATCACTACGACCGTTTTACTGGTGACATGCGTATAATATTCTAATATTCTAATACTCTAATACTCTAATACTTTATTACGGATCGTTTAAATTTTCTTTGTAAAGTTATACCCATTACATTAAGTATTTTTTACGCAGAATAAATAGTTTAATTCAATTCATTTCAAGGCTGAAGTTGATGTAACTGTCGGTTTTATTAATGAAATGTATAAATATGAAGCGAATTATTTTATGGCGTAAAATAGACAACCATTTATTTTAATTGCTATTAATACCTGTGACGTAAAGATAAAACTAAGATGGGTATATAGTTTTGTAAGTTTAAGATCCTTATAAAAATTAAATTCTTATCGAGTTATGTTATGGTGTAACTTAATAATGCTCATGATGGGTTAAAGTGACGTTGCACTTTTATTTTACTAGTAAGATCCACTAGTAAATTGAGGATATGACTTAGCTTCCCGCTTTTGGACATTATTTTCAATTAAAGACCAGAAGGAGCTGTGTGATTTTCATGTGGCATTGTATACCCGCTTAATGAGGCGCCCTAGTGACCGTCTCGTATTATAGAGGAAGGGAAGAACGATGAGTTTAACGATTGACTTCAGCAACAAGACGGTGGTTGTTATCGGCGGAACCAGTGGCATCAACCGAGGCGTTGCCATGTTGTTTGCTCGTCACGGAGCACGTGTTGCTGTCGCTAGTCGCTCCAGCGATAAGGTGGAGGACACTGTGAATGCTCTGGAAGCTCTGGGTGGTCAAGCCATGGGGTTTACAGCTGATGTACGCGATTTTGTAGCCATAGAAGAGGGGCTTGCAAAAGTCTATGAGGCCTTTGGTTTGTTTGATGTGCTCGTTTCTGGTGCGGCTGGTAATTTCCCTGCTAACGTCAACGGCATGTCAGTCAATGCCTTTCGCAGTGTAGTGGAAATCGACTTGGTTGGAACCTTTAATGTTATGAAAGCCAGTTTCTCCTATCTAAAAAGACCAGGTGCCAGTGTTATTAATATTTCAGCGCCTCAGGCTTTTTTACCGATGGAAGCTCAATCCCATGTCTGCTCTGCGAAAGCCGGTGTAGACATGATCACTCGAACTTTAGCGCTAGAGTGGGGTCGAGAGGGCATTCGGATAAATTCAATCGTTCCAGGACCGATTGACGGCACAGAGGGGGTGGCACGGCTTGCTCCTAGCGGGGCAGTGCGACAAAGAGTGATCGATTCAATACCGCTCGGTCGTATGGGATCTCCAGAGGATATTGCTCATGCATGTTTGTTTCTGGGTTCGGACTTGAGTGGCTACATTAGTGGTGTAATACTGCCAGTCGATGGTGCTTGGTCCCAGAATGGCTGTGGAGACATGAGCTCTTACCTCGGCAACCTCGCCCGTCAAAAAGAAAAAAACTGACAAGTAAACATGGCTTTGCGCCTTGTGCCCAGTCAATGCCTTGCGTGGGTATATGAAGATACAAATAAACGAGTATGATCGTCATGAAATGCTTTACACAAAACAATACCTGTTAAGCATCACAGTAGAGGATCCTTCGCAGTGATCCTAGCATTGTTTTTCTTCTTCTCGTTTACTTAGAAGAATACGTGACATATACCAAACCACTATAATATTTATCAACAGCGCGCCCACAGCCAAGAAGCCTGTATGAAAAATTACTTCATATATTTCAAAGGGTAAATAGATTGCGCCACTGAGCAATGCAAACCACTCTGTCCAAACAAGTTCATTCCACAAGCCATATGCCTCAACAAGCCTAATTAATGAATAAGCAAAGGCGCCAATCGCAAGTAAATTTGTTTTACTATCTGAAAATGTACTTGCCGCATGAATAAAAATACTAGGAAAATGACTGGCTGGATTTAAATGTGCATAACTGACGATTAACTCAGCAACATGTTGTAAATTTTTACCCGCCAAGACATGGAGGCCAAAAGCTACCAAAATAGCAATTACTCCCTTAGAAGCCTCTAATGCTGCAATTGCTTTCAGCCCAGTTTTCGTTGTTGTCATCCTTACCTCTTTTTAGCCTAGCGTTACAAATAATCCTTTATGTTGTTTAATTATTTTTTTTTCGTATATGTTATAGCAATTACAATAAATAGGCGACCTATTTCATGGCTTAAAATAAGTTACTTTCCAGTTATAAAATCATTAAGGAAGAGTGCATTTACATTCACTTATGCCTTGAATAAAGTTATTTTTTTGCGAAAAGTTTAGTTCATATATTTAATGAAGTTGGTATTGATTATGCGGTCAAAATCATAGATACAGCCAAATTCATTTTGATTGTTATCTGTCCATGTTAAGTAAAGAGGCAAGGCGCGATCTGTAAATTGTTCCAAGATACGAGGCATAAAATTGCCCTATCGATGATTGACGGCGTTAATCATCATGGCCTAATGAAATAAAGACTTTAATCCTTAACTAGTTGTTCTAAAACGACTTGTTTATGAACAGTAAGTTATAATTTTGTTGATTGGTGCCAAAAGCCGTGCCCTTCGGGGCTTGAGCTCGATTTTTTACGAAAAAAGGCAAAGCTTCGTTAATGCGACGGTTAAACGATTAGTATCGCTAATCGTTGATAGACCTGCTGTTACGCCTTACTCTGCAGTCAGAGCTAAAGCTTGATAAAGTAATTTTACGTCTCATGGATATAATACACCCGCTGAAACAAGAAAAGCTTTTAAAAATGTGGCTTAGAAACCAACCAAAAAAACTTGACCATTATAAATCGCATTGCGTGGGGCGGAGAGGTCAATTTTATACCGTAGCTCTGGGCATAATTGGGCTTGTTGATGTTGCATTTTTGCGATGCATGGGAATAAAAGGCTGGAGTCCTTTATAAATGGACCCCAGTATATCTCTCTATAATACTGGCGTATTCTCAGGCTCAGAATATATGCGTTCGCTAAACAAGTGGCTCGGGGGGCACATTGAAAAACTCTGTGGATCTGAATACCAAGCAATGCCATCATTTGGTCCAGTACCAGATTTAAATTGAGTGGGGTTGTTATTAAGTTTGAAACCAAAACTCCAAGGCGCTTCAGCTTCTTGCTTACGATTAATACCGATGCCAACCAGTTGATATGTTTCAGATCCTTGAAGGGCAGGCAGAGTAACAGTTGTTTGTATTGTTGAATTATCATTTATCAAGGCGGGAGCCGTGTAAGGGTTAGCTTTAATCGAAATACATACCGTTCGCGGTTTATTGTCTGTGTAATTTAATTGAGCCACCACATAGCTAGCGCCAGAAGAAGTGTATGCAACGAGTACCAATTGGTTGTTGCAATTAGATACGTGAATCGTCGCTAAGGTTGGCAAGCCCTTACCTGAGCCTCCTTTTGTATTTGCATATTTCAACCACTGAGCCAGCTCCGCTTTTATTTTTGGGGCGCCTTGTAGATTTTTAAGATTATTTTGCAAACGCTCTATTGTCAGGCCATAATCAGGGCGAGAGGTAAGTTCACGAAACGACATGAGCTCTTCTATTATATAGTTGGCAAGCTCATGATTGTTAGATGAGCCTGCACAAAATTTCTGAGCTGCACGTAAGAATTCTTGTTGCGGAATATAGTTTGCCCTTTCACTGTAAATCCTCGGTAAAGTAGACAAGGGTATCTGAGATAAGTAGGGTTGAATCATTGGGTTCGCAAAATGGCCGCTAATATGATCAACTAATTTGTAAGGTCTACCAGTAAATGGGTATACATTTGCAGTGGATTGGATCATCCATGAGGGATCGTTAACAGGATAATTATCCCAAAGAGTAACCTTGCGCTTAAATTTAGCATTAATTTCTTCAATTTCTTCGATACTAAACCCGTTAGGAATGACTTCGCTACCCGTCCACAAGATCCCAATTTTGGAATCGATTGTGCCATAATCTTCTAAATAATTTTTTGGTATGGGCCCTAAGAGGTGGGCAATAACTGGCGATAACGAATAATAGCTTGGCACAACATAAAATTGTGTTTTAGAATTAATGCCAAGCTGTATCGTTTGGATGTACTGTGTGACATCTATTTGTATACCAGCAAGCTTGGAACCCGTACGTGCCACCACATCAGCAGAAATATCATCAAAACCAATGACTAAGACATCTAGATTAAGTTGCTTAAATTGATCACCTCCGATCCTATGCTCTAGTGCTTTTTGTATTGTGTTGTCATATTTATCAACATTGTAAGGGCTAAATGCCATGCCAAATTTCACGTCAGCAGCTTTAAACGCCGCCCTTATTTTTAGTAGACTTTGAAATTCGGTTGCTGGCCAATTTTGTTGCCAATCTTTTCTTAGATAATTATCCATTTTCGGACCGTAAATAAAAGTAGTTAGATTATTATTTTTGCAAAAACTAGCATAATCAATCAAGGCATCTTCTGACCAAATAGGCCCGTAATAACCCATAATAATTCCGCATAATGTATTGTCACATGTAGACATAATCATTCCTTTGAGTATTTGTGAATTAATAACGATTACAATATTATCTACCGTTACAACGCTGCCGAAATAATTACAGCGCTTTTGTGTCAGATCTATGGTCTAAAAAGATGCGACATCAAGTGGGACTTGATAATAAAAGTTAGGTACTTATTATTGTAAATTGATGTAAAGTGAACATATCACGTTTTGTAAATACTTGTCTGTATTATTAAAAATCACATAAAGCGTTGTCATGTAAGGAATGCCTATATAATGGGGTCACAGTCAGAGAGCTTACAATGATGCGTCACAATATGATTGCGGCACAAACTGCACATAAATTTTTCAAGTATATCAAAAAAATAAAATCGAGCAATAGGCCTTGCTCTGAAAATATGAAGCGACAACTGATTATTGGCGAATACAGAGCGAAGAAGACGGGTAATTGGGGCGGAAATCTATTACTGCCGCACTCATGGATGCAGTAACGTCAGGGTGTGGTAATTGTTGAGAAAAGGCGTCTGTTCTTTACGCAGCATTATCTTGTGATCCAACACTTCTTTTTAATTTATTTGTCTTTCTAGCTCGCCGCGCTGCCGCGCTGTATAATTATGTGTTTGTTATTATAACAGGTTAATCGATGAGTAAGGCGAATGGGTATCTAGGCTTTTATTAGTTAAGTCTATACCCATATGACGTAAAAATTCTTTGTCAGGCTCAAGCTCGATGATCAGAACAAGGTACAATATTAGGTAATTGTTATTCACTTTTCGATTATTGTAAGGCAGTCTTGGTTTTCGAGCTCGTGCACCTCAGGGCTAGGCAACTAGTACCAAGGCGCGTTGTCATAAAATCTCTATGTAGAATAACTACTTAGGAGTTAAAGTCTTTATTTTAATTGACCTTTGGTATCAGAGGTTATTACAACTCGACAATCAAGGTATTACCACTAGGAATACAGAAACGAATTATCTTTTTTTGCCAATAAATTACCTTTTGGTATAACTTTGTCGGGAAAGGTAATTGAGTACTTATAATCTAAAAAATATTTGAATTTATCAAAATGAGCATTAACGATATATAAGGACTTATCCAGTGTTTCTTGGCTAAGTTTTTGTCGTTCGAAAATTGATAAATCGACAGCATTATCAACTTCACTTTCGATATGTGTGTCTCCAAAATAATGCAATTTTTTACCTGTTTTTTTTTCATATAGGTTGGCAATGTACTTGGTTGTATTAAAAAACATTTTTACTGTTGTTTCCCCAGCTTCTAGAGCCGACATTCTTAAGTAAACATTATCTTCACACATTTGAGCTCTGATCATTACATGGTACATATAATTTCTAATAGGGGCACCAGTATCTTCCCAAATCATGCTCATAGCTTCACCATAATTTTTAACATTATTATAAATACCAAGAGTTTGTAAATCAGTTTTTAGCAAATTCCAATGTGTAGAATCAATTTCTGTATGTGCGTTAATCGCTTCTTGCAAATCGTTTTTAGGGTGAGGGAACTGATAAAACATTTGATTAATGTCTCTAAATGTCATTGTAAGATGCACAAACAAGGGCGCCCATATGTTCATTTTTTCAATCACCTGATCTTGTGTAATTGTATGTACATCTAAAAATAATGGATGATTTAATAAAACTTTTTTGCACTCGTTAATTGCGTAAAACACTCTTTTCATAGTTTCCCTTGAAATTTAAATTAACAATATTTTGGTTCATTATACTTTTATTATTGCTATATTTATACAAAATATTCAAAACATAAATTCTTTAAGGGCTCAGTAAACTCAAAGGAAATCGATAGTGTAAAGTTACACCAACGCTTGTACAGTGGATGGATAACAATTTACTTAACCATTCCTCGACAATGCGCTAGAGTGCTGTTGGTAAACTTCAAACTTATTTTAAATAATATCTCTTGGATCCAAACTAGCACACAACAAGTTAAGTCAGATTGGTAGAAAAGTGCTATACAAAACAACCAATTTATGAGATCTAGTTGGCGCACAGAATGTGGTTTATCTAAAATAATAAACATGGTAACGTATTGATTTTATGATGAGTATCGCAACATTAGTTTTTAAGCATTAAAGTCTTTTTTTATTCTCTTGACAGTGGGTTAACGCAACTAATTATCAATATTGCTATTTATAGATCATGTAGCGCACAAATTACCGACCAATGTTGCATCTTTAAGTTACATGGGTATAAAATAATCAATTTATTTTATCTTGTATTTTAATGATTTATTTCAAAGGTCAATTTAATTAGGGGCATATATGAAACTCATTGATGAAACTGCTTATACTCAAAGAAAAAGATTGATTGATTTATGCTTGAGTTACTTAGGCGAAATATCCAGATCAGACCTTATGGATATATTTAAAATGCAGCCAACAGCCACAACCAGAGATGTGGCAACTTATAAAAAGCTCGCTCTTCAGGATCTAGCACGACTAAATAAAACTAAATCTAAAACATATCACCGAACATCAGAATTCACAGTACTTTTCAAGCATAAAATAGACTTCATATTCCACGAACTGTCATCTGACTTTGGGATGCCTCCCCCTATTAAACTCCCGCAAACTTATGTTGATCAGGTAAATTTAGCTTGCGTCAGAAAAAACATTTTCAACTGTTATGCGCCAGATCATTAAAAAGAAAGTATGGGATTTGAAACTCTATCTTTGAGCTCTGCTACCAAGCAACCTCACATTCTCCCTCATTGAGTGCGACAAAAGAATAAACGTTGCCATGTAACACCTTACTGATCGCAATATAAAAACTTTTTAGACGTTGTTTCAACACACTTTAGAAAATTAAAATGACTGCTGGCCTGCTAACGATTCAGGCAATGGCTTCAATCATTGGTTATAAGCCGAATCAGTGGATTATGGATAGTTCACAACAAGCATCACAAACGTCAGCTGAACATAAATTATGAGTACCTAATAATTAAACAATTTACTGGGTATAAAATTCATATTTTGTCATTGGTTATCAAATAGAGAATATTAAAAATGATGGAGCATAAACAATATTTAGGCGACTTAATTGGTGGTAGTTTAATGATCAGAGAAAGTCAGATCATTGCAGATTTACTGCTTAAATCCCCCACTAAAGACCAATGGAATGAAGCTATTATTGAGCTAAATATACTTCAGAAACCATCAGCGGCTTCTGCAAAGCGCAATGCGACAACGATTAAAAACCGCTTGCAAAAGTGTGATAGTAAATTTCTTGAAAAGTTAGTTTATTCTGGAGCTGATGATGCAGCGCAATTGATGTTTGCCGCAATTTTAATCAACTCTACATTATTGGCTGACTTCATGCTGAGCGTTGTTGCTGATGCAAAACGCATGTTTAGAGAATCATTAAATGTAAATGATTGGCATAATTTTTGGGAAGAGAAAACAAGGCTGTATCCTACATTAGGTGGTATGTCTCCTGCTTCAATTTATAAAGTGTCTCAAGTTGCATTTAAAGTACTCGCAGATGCGGGATACATTGATACAACAAATAATAAACGCCTTTTGAATGTTTATGTGTCGTTAGATGTGATGCAAATCCTTGAAAGTATGAATAAACATGATATTGTCGTTGCAATGGAGTCTTAACTACTTATGCAAACTTTAGAGCAACTAGAGAAACGTCTTGATCAAGTTCAAGAGAAATTAGAAAGTAACGAGTTTCTTAACAATAAAGAGCTTGGTGGAGAAATAGGCTTTTATATATTCGACTATGCTGCGGTGCATGAATTAGTGGTGCGTAAACATTTAGCGAATCTTACTGAAAAGTTAGTCAGCCGAGGTGAATTGCATGGCAAGCGTTTTGCCAATATCAATCTCTTTGAAATGATCATTAAACTATTGAAATCTAGGAACTTGTTAGACAAAGCTTATCAAATGCAACGAGAGGAAGGGGATGACGCACTTTTTAACGCGCTAAAAGGCGCTTTAGAGCAAAACCGATTAGCAGAATTTATTGTTGAAAAAGCACAGCTAAAATCATGTGACTTTATTATTTTGCAGGGTTTAGGCAGTGTTTGGCCAATCGTTCGGGGGCATGGTTTGCTAAATGCGCTACATGCCAAAGTTGGTAACGTACCAACGGTTATGTTTTATCCTGGTGAATACGACGGTACTGAACTAAAACCCTTTGGGCAAATAGACTCCAATAATTATTATCGCGCTTTCAAACTTGTGCCATAAACACCATGAGCACTACGTCATTAACCAAATTTCACATAAGAAATCTGTTAGGGGCAAAAATGAAAATAAAGCAACTTTTCAAAAAAGATATCGCTCGTCCCATTAATGGTGTCGTTAAAGCCGATCAAACCGAAAATGAAACCGTTTTTGTTGAATTAGATGAATACGTGATCACCAATGAGATAAAAGAACACATAGAGAATTTCTTTAAGTTTTTTATGCCGTCAGTTCACGATCCTAAGCAGGCAGCTATTGCTGGAAAATCAGGGATTTGGGTATCAGGTTTTTTTGGTAGCGGTAAATCTCACTTTATTAAAATCCTTTCATACTTATTGCAAAATATTGAAGCTAACCACAATGGACTAACACGAACAGCATTTAATTTCTTTCAAGAGAAATTACCTAAAGAGCCATTTCTTATTGGCGATATAGAAAAAGCGATTCAAAAAGAAAATAAAGTGATCCTGTTTAACATTGATAGTCGCGCTAATACAGATGACAAAGAAGATGCGATTTTAAAAGTATTCCTAAAAGTATTCAATGAACAACTCGGTTACTCAGGCGATCACGCACACATCGCGCATCTTGAACGTGACTTAGATTCGCGTGGTCACTTTGATGAATTTAAACAAACGTTTGAAACTATTTCGGGTGAAAACTGGTTAGAACAACGTGACTCATTTGATTTTTACCGTGATGATATTGCAAAAGCGCTCTCTCAAGTAACAGGGCAGTCATCAAATTCAACGCAACAATGGGTTGAAAAGCTAGAAGAAAACTTCCCGTTAGACATTGCCAACTTCTGTAAATGGGTAAAAGAATATCTCGATGGCAATCCAGATCGCCGCCTTCTGTTTTTTGTCGATGAAGTGGGTCAATTCATAGGCTCAAATACGCAAATGATGCTGAAACTGCAAACTATCACCGAAAATCTAGGCACAATCTGTGACGGAAAAGCATGGGTAGTGGTCACTTCACAAGAAGATATTGATTCTGTTTTAGGGCGGATGCAAGGCTCTAAAAGCCAAGATTTCTCTAAAATCCAAGCACGTTTTGAGCGTATCTCATTATCGAGTTCAAATACCAACGAAGTCATTGAAAAACGTCTGCTAGATAAAAGTGATCAGGCCAAAGCTGAACTGACTGCTTTGTATGAAGAGAAAGGCGATATTATTCGTAGTCAATTGAGCTTTGAGCAAAGCAACAGTGCAGAGCTTGCAAATTACAGCGATACCGAAAATTTTGTAAACAGCTACCCGTTTATTCCTTATCACTATAACTTAGTACAAAATATATTTGCTGGCATTAGTCGAGCGGGTGCCTCTGGGCAGCACATGAGTAAAGGTGAACGTTCATTAATTGATGCCTTCCAAATTGCCACTAACCTCTATACGGATGATAACGTTGGGCGCTTGATCCCCGTTTATAGTTTTTACACATCGATTAAAAAATTCCTTGATACAGCGGTTGTGCGAGATATTAATCAAGCGCAAGAAAAATCATCAATCAACGAATTTACTATTAATGTTTTACAAGCGTTATTTATGATCCGTTATGTAGACGAAGTTAAATCTACGCTGGATAACCTCGTGACACTTTGTATCTGCGAAGTTGATCAAGATAAACGTACACTGCGTTTGGAGATTGAACAAAGCTTAGAGGTGTTAGAGCGTAATTTGCTTATCGCGAGACAAAATGATCAATACATCTTCTTAACCAATGAAGAAAAAGAAATTGAAAAAGAGATCCAAAATACAGAGATAGAGCCATCTGATGAAACAGGAGAGTTAAGCCGTATTATTTTCGA
>JAGLDN010000289.1 GCA_023145575.1 Psychromonas sp. | reverse complement strand
GTGAATCTATTAAACCATGTCACCTCTACGTTTTCTTGTAGGTCGTTAATTGATTTATATTCATTTAGATAAATACGTTCACATTTTGCACTTCTCCAAAACCTCTCAGTGCAATTTTGTCAGTAGCTCGGACTTTCTAGTGAATTGAAATTATTATGCCGTTCTTTTTAAGCCTTTGAGTATGTACTCAATGCTGGATCTAATACATTCATAATCAATGCACAGCCCATCGTATTTGATATTTTGTCTAATAAAACAGCCTTCGAGTGCCAATCAATTACAGCAGAAAGTTAGACCATACCTCCATTAATTTTTAAGTATGAGATATCAGTGCTTCAAACCGGATTAACGCGGTTAATGTTGAGCCATCTATGCTAATTCGAAATGCTTCGTTAGATCGGCAAATTGTGCCAAGATACGAGGTATAATATTGCACGGTCGGCTTATTATAGAAACAAGGCGCCTCACGCTACCACATTCGACACGGGCTGAACAATCCCATCATATTTTAATTTATTTAAAAATCTTTGATCACCAAGTGAGCATTTTATAAGCCATTAAACGTTAGCGAACTCGCTTAAAGAGTAAATCCCAAACGCCATGACCTAGTTTATTCCCACGATCTTCAAATTTAGTCAATGGTCGCCAATCAGGCCTTTCTGCATAATCTGTTTGACCACAATTTTGCAGATCTTGCACATCATTTAGTACCTTAAGCATATGCTCTGCGTAAGGTTTCCAATCAGTTGCCATATGAATTATGCCATAGACCACTAATTTTTGATGCATGTCTTCTATGAATTTTGTTTGCACTATACGCCGCTTATTATGACGCGCTTTATGCCATGGATCAGGAAAGTATAATTGAAAAGTTGAAAGACTATTATCTGGGATCATAAACTGTAAAACTTCAACAGCATCATGATTAATCAAACGTAAATTAGTAATACCTGCTTGACTTAAATCAGCCAAACAAGCACCTACGCCAGACTCATGTACTTCAATACCTAAGAAGTTTTTTTCTGGTGCATATTTTGCCATTTCAACAAGTGATTTACCCATGCCAAAACCAATTTCTAACACAATCTGATTGTCATTTTTAAATAATTGCGGAAAATCAATTAGCGATGTCTGATAGTCAACACCAAACTCAGACCAAAGTGTCTGAATTGCTGTTTGTTGACGATGAGTCATACGGCCTTTTCGTGTGACAAAAGAGCGAATTTTACGCAAGCATTTTTGTTTTTCTGTTGCAGGATCATTTGTGTCTTTATGCTTGCTCATTAGTGCCTTCCATATCATATTATGTTTTCACATTATAACAATGTTGTTATAATTTGCAGTAACAAAATTTAAGGCGTTTATACCCATGTAACGTAAAAGTGCAAATTCAGCAAGGGAAATAGTACCAAGGTGCTAGGCATAAAATTGAAGTATATACCTATCAAACCTGAAGATACACGTTTCATGACACCTTAGCGATTCATGTGCAAGGCGAAGTTTAATGATCTCTCCGCGATAAGCTGCGTAATTTTTTATGGTTTATTAGAACTCAATGATCCAAAGAGTTGAGGGTGTTTTAGGTTTGGTTTATAGGTAAAGTCTCCGTTTTGTTAAATCAATAACTGATGTTACGCAGTAAGCTAAAATTTTAGATTAAAAGCCTGCTAAAGTGACTAAATGAATAAAAACAAACAAATATTTGAGCTGTATATTGATTACCTTGTAACTTCATTCAGTTATACCCATGATACTTCAAAGTGCTTTGTCAAGCTT
>JAGLDN010000288.1 GCA_023145575.1 Psychromonas sp. | reverse complement strand
CTTTAACAGGTTTTTAATCTAAAATTTTAGCTTACTGCGTAACGTCAGTTAATGAGTAGTTATAAGTCGATATTTTATAATGTTGTTGATTGGTGTAACTAGTCAGAGCCTGCGAAGTTTTGTTTTTTTGTTGACTAGAAAGCACCGCTTTACAACTATTGAAAAGAGAGTAACCCTAAAATACTTATCATCTTTTCGTTAATTCGTTAGGCAAATAATAAGCGTAGCCAATTAAATGTGAAATGTTGTGCCTTGATCTGACATACGAGCTAATGCCAGGCAAAGCACCTTTGCGTTACCAGGTAATAAACTACATTAATCGAAGTTGTAATCTGTCACAATAGGATCTCGCCCTAATGTTTTATCATTAAAGTATTCAAAGAAACAAAGTCCCATGAAACCGCCTGAGATATTAAATACATTTTTGTAGCCGTAATGTTGTAGTGCAAGCACCGCATTGTAACTACGTTGTCCACTTCGACAATGCAGGTATACAGGTAGATCTTTAGGGATTTCACTCATACGTTCACGAAGCTTGCTCAAGGGTACATTTAATGCTTCGTTTATATGACTTCTCTCATATTCAACTACTTCGCGAACATCAACGATACATGCGCCAGAATTAACAAGTTGGCGTATATTAAAGCAATGTACCTGTTTAAAGTCATTGTTCATTAAGTTGGTTGCAACATAACCTGCATAGTTAACGATGTCTTTTGCCGTGCCAAAAGGAGGTGCATAACATAATTCAAGATCTTTTAGATCATAGATAGTGCCGCCAAATTTAATAACAGTTGCAATTACATCAATACGTTTATCGATGTTACCTTTACCAATTGCTTGAGCGCCTAAAATACGGCCTGTTGGTATTTCATAAATCAGTTGAAAGTGAGCAACATTAGCAAATGGCATTAATCCAACTTGATCATTGGGGATGATCTTTACCATTTCAAACTCAATATTTAAATTGCGGAGTTTAATTTCTGCAGCACTTAATCCAGTACAAGCTGCATTATATTCAAAGACTTTAACAACGGAAGAGCTTATGTAGCCACGGTTATCTATTGACATGCCATGAATATGATCCGCAACAGCGCGCGCTTGTTTTTGAGCTGGCCCTGCAAGTGCTAGTTGGTAGCTATCATGGTATAGGTAATTATAAACTTCAATAACATCACCGACAGCATAAATATCTGCATCGTTTGTTTGGTAGTTTTGGTTAACTTTTATTGCGCCTGTTTTACCAATGTTAAGATCTGCTTGAATTGCTAAATCAGTTTCTGGTTTTACGCCAATTGACATTATAACGACATCGGCATCTATTTCTTTTTTTGATGACAAGATGACTTTATTTTCTTTGAATGAATTAACTTTATCATCGACAATCAGCGTAACACCTTTATCATAAATTTCTTTATGTAAAATCTGCGCCATAGGGTAATCAAATGGTTTCATTACTTGATCCATGGCTTCAATCAAAGTAACCTTACAGCCTGCTTTATGTAGGTTTTCCATCACCTCGACTCCGATAAATCCTCCCCCGATAACAGTAATATTTTTTGCTTTACTGTTATCAATAAAACGTTTTACTTTATCTATATCAACAACATTACGAATTGAGAAGACATTCACTTTATCAAGTCCAGGTATTGGTGGTATGATGGGTTTAGCGCCTGGAGAAAGTATGAGTTTATCGTAAGATTCAGTGAAAACTTCATTTGTTTGAGTATTTTTCACCGAGATGGTTTTATTTTCTCGATTAATAGACATCACTTCATTATTAACTCGTGCGTCGATTTTGTATTGAGTTGAAAATTTTTCTGGTGACATTAACACTAATTCTTCAGCAGTTGGGACAACACCGCTAAGATGATAGGGTAAACAGCAGTTTGAAAAAGAAACGTGTGGTCCTTTTTCAAAAATAATGATTTCATCATGTTCACAATGGCGCCGCAAACGGGCTGCTGCTGATGCGCCACCTGCCACGCCGCCAACAACTAATATTTTTTTCATTATTTTGAATCCTCGTTATTATAAAATTTAAAATGAAACTAACTAACTAACTAACTAA
>JAGLDN010000287.1 GCA_023145575.1 Psychromonas sp. | reverse complement strand
ACTCACTAACTTAATTAAATTAGTTAGTGAGTTTAGCGTTTAAAAGTAAGAATAACAGTGCTATAGATTGGAAAAAAGGAATTCTTTAATGCTCAAAAAAGAAATGAATAAAATCGATATTTTCTCATTAGCAATTGGGTCGATTATTGGCACTGGTGCATTCATTCTTCCAGGCAATACTTTTTTACCATTAGGTATGATTAATTCCATTATTGGGCTTTTGCTCGGAGGGTTTATCATGATTGGTATTGTAAAAAATTACGCTTACTTATTAAATAAACATCCCGTGGCAGGCGCTGAGTACGCTTTTACTTATGATGCTTTTGGTTGGCGACATGCATTAATGTGTGGATGGTTTCTTGCACTCGCGTATTTTAGCTTGGTTCCCTTTAATGCAACAGGATTATCCTTTGTCGTTAATTTTATTATTCCAGGTAAACTAGAGGTTGGTTACCTTTATACTATTGAGGGCTCTAAAATATATTTAGGAGAAATTGCTTTAACATCCTTTGTCTTGTGTTTATTTGCTTATTTAAATATAAGAGGTATTAAAATGGCGTCTAATATTCAAAATATCATGGTATTTTTATTGGTGG
Organism: Psychromonas sp.; assembly: GCA_023145575.1. GTDB lineage: Bacteria > Pseudomonadota > Gammaproteobacteria > Enterobacterales > Psychromonadaceae > Psychromonas. The sequence continues at coordinate 1,583 of JAGLDN010000287.1, read as the reverse complement.
GTATTGTATTTTTGTTGTTAAGTTTAGTTATCGCAAAAGTAGGTATTAACAATCCATCAACAGTTTCTTTTTTAGATGGTCAATCAATTAATATCAAGAATATATTAATTGTGCTGTCTATATCACCGATGCTTTTTATTGGTTTTGATTGTATTCCACAAGTTTCTGAAGAACTAAAATTTGACGCGGAAGTTGCTTCAAAACTTGCTGTTGTATCGATATTGTTAGGTGCATTCATATATTGTTCAATTTTATATTTTACTAGTTTTGGCATTACGTTGGAGGACATAAAAGGCGGAAACATCTATTGGGCAACAGGACATACTGTTGATTTATATTTTGGAAAAATAGGTTTGTGGTCTTTAGCGTTAGCATTACTTTCTGCAATTGTTTCAGGGATTAATGGATTTTATATTGCGTCAAGTCGGTTAATTTTCGCAATGAGCAGAGGGAAAATATTACCTTCCTTCCTCTGTAAATTGGATGAAAAATATCATACCCCTAAAAATGCATTATTGTGCTTATTAATATTTTCATTAATTGCCCCTTGGTTTGGTCGTAGTATCTTAATTTGGGTCGTTGGTACAGCAAGTGTAGGAGCTTCTATTGGGTATTTATATACAAGCATGTCAGCATTTAAGATCTACAAAGAAGAAAAAAATAAAGTCTATATGCCTGGTATTTTAGGGACGATTGCAGGTATTGTATTTCTTGTTTTACTACTAACGCCAGGATTAAAAAGCTCAATTTCCATGCCATCAGCTATTATTATTGCCGTTTGGGCTGGCATTGGTTTCTTGTTTTACAAATTCTATGATTCAGAGGCCGTTCGTTATTCTCGTGAAGATCTTGACAAAATAATATTAAATAAAGAGGTTGATGAGAAAATAAACAATAGGTTGTTCGAGTAAATACTTGGCAGTTGAATCTTGCTGTTATTTATCTTTCTCTGGTAATTTATACCCGTTGCTAGGATCTCTTTATTTGAACTTACTCCGATGTTATGAGATGTCGTTCGTTGATCGCTTCCGATGATTCAAATGATCCTCAAAATTTTGATAAGTAGTTTGCAATTAAAGTGCCTGTGCAGAAGATCCACGCAAAATATAAGCGTATCAAAATCTCCATCTCAGAATGTCAACTAGGTCGAGTTGATGCATTTGTAAGTAGCCATCCTAATTTTGCAAAACGCTCAGACTTTTTTGCTAAAGCATCATAAAATAATGCAGGCTAGTAAGATACAGTGCAAAAAAATAAAGGCACTCATCATTAAAAATATTTGTTGCCAATATCCCCTATGTCTGCCATCTTGTACCACTCAATCGACTTTCTCTATTCTCAATTAAAATTCTCTTTTTGAAATCCCTCTATTATGTTAATTTATTGCGTAATAAACGCCAGTTTGGTTAACTACCAATATAACATAAAACATATTCTATAAAAGGTCTTCAAATGTCTCACAAACTTACCCTGCAACAGCTTGAATCATTTCTTTGGGAAACGGCCGATATACTGCGTGGCAATATGGATGCGTCGGAGTTTAAAGATTATATTTTTGGCATGATGTTTTTAAAGCGTTTGTC
>JAGLDN010000286.1 GCA_023145575.1 Psychromonas sp. | reverse complement strand
CCGCCCTTAACGTAGTGGCAATAATCGATTATCTTGTTAGGCCGCTGACGCTCCTCCTAACAACCAATCAACCCGACCTAGAAATTTAAAATAGAGTAAACTCTTATTAAATTTACTAGGCAGGTTATTGCCACTACGTTAGGCATCATTCACGCCCATTCAGAAATCAAGTGTATCGTTTACTGAAACTCCGGAAAGCTTGCGACAGAGCAGAGCATAAAGAAACAGGCCTATTGGCGAAACTGGTAATTCGTTCATGAAGTCACACCTATTGAAATTTTTAAAAACAAGGAAACGAAGACATGAATACATCAATAGTAGGAGTCATTGGGACTTCAAAAAAAGAAGATGAACGACGGTTTCCTATCCATCCAGCGCATTTGCCGCGCATTCCTGAAGTACTTCGCCGTCAGCTAATATTTGAGGAAGGTTATGGCGCACCATTTGGTGTTACAGATTCGGAAATTGCCGCTCTGACAGGAGGCATTGCCACACGCCACGAGTTACTGGCCGACATTGGCACGGTTATCATTGTCAAGCCAGTATTAGCTGATTTACAGGAACTTCGCGAAGGCGGAACACTTTGGGGTTATGTGCATTGTGTGCAGCAACGTGACATCACCCAGGCGGCTCTCGATCGTAAACAGACGCTCATTGCCTTTGAGGATATGTTTATTTGGTCTCCTGACGGACATATGGGTCGCCATACATTCTATAAGAATAACGAAATGGCGGCTATTGCGCGGTAATACATGCCTTGCAACTTAAAGGTATCGATGGGCATTACGGTAATCAACGCAAAACAATCATTTTTGGTTTTGGTGCAGTCAGCCGTGGTGCGATATACGCTCTCAAGGCCCATGGTTTTAGAGATATCACCATCTGTATTCAACGGCCTCTACATGAGATGCGTGAAGAAGTACTTGATTGTAACTATGTCAGAATTCGAGAGGGTAGCGAGGGCAAGGCACGCATGAAGGTGGTGGAACACAATGGAATCGCCCGGCCGTTGACTGATTTGATTAGTGAAACAGATATCATTGTAAACGGAATCTTTCAAGATACAGAAAATCCTACAGACTTTGTTACCGAAGCAGAAAGCGCATGCCTCAAGCCCAATAGCCTGATTATTGATGTCAGTTGCGACGAGGGAATGGGATTCTTTTTTGCCAAACCAACTACATTCAAGAACCCGATATTTAAGTATGAAACCGTAGATTACTACGCCGTGGATCACACCCCTAGCTATCTCTGGGAAAGTGCAACGCGATCAATTTCTGCTGCTCTAATTGTTTATTTGCCGACTGTATTGACAGGCCGTGATAGTTGGTATAAAAATGAGACTATTCGACAGGCGATCAATATTGATGGTGGCGTGATTAAGAATTCCTCTATTTTGTCGTTTCAAAAGCGTTAGCTGTTAAATAGCCTATCGCCACAGTATGATTCAAATTATCATAAACAGGAATCACATAGATAAAAATATATTTTGAAAATCACAATGAATCTGAGGATTAATGATGGATATATGTGATATACGAAAGATCTTAGCAGTAATTGGTTTAAGTGCTTTTGTTGTGAGTAGCAATACATTTGCTCAAGCAAGCAGTCAATTCTCTCCTTTAACGGCTAAGAGATGTGATCAGCTATTAGAAAAAGATGTAATTACAAATAAAAACCCAGTTCCATGTAGACGTTTAAGTCAGGTTAACTTTGATTATATGTCTGAAGGCGGCGTAATAAAAACCGATGGTGAGCTGGTTGTTCTTGATGTTTTAGCACCAAAAGTTTCCGCACTATTCCATGAGTTACTAAAAAATGGTTTTGTAATAGAGAAAGCACACCCAATTGAAGAATATTCTGGCGATGACAAAAAATCCATGGCCAACAATAATAGTTCTGCATTCAATGGTAGAGCTATTACTGGAGGCTCACGCTGGTCAATGCATGCATATGGTGCAGCAATAGACATCAATCCAGTACAAAACCCATTTATTGACATATCTGATGACGGCACAGCTAATATTAGACCTGCAAAAAGTTCACACTATGCTGTTAATCGTTTGAAATATCGTCCGAATACAAAACAGCGCCCCGGTATGGCTGAGGAAGTAGTCAACTTGTTTGCTGAAAATGGTTTTTTTATATGGGGTGGTTTTTGGAATTACCCAATAGATTATCAGCATTTTCAGGTGGGGCCACGCTCCTTTGTTGAGCTGTTAGTCTCCCTTGACTACGAAAAAGGAGAAACCATTTTGAATAAGACAATCAATACTTATAAAGAATGCCGTGAAGTAAATGCCGATATGCACAATGAGGATAAATTACTATCTGTATGTATTGCGTCAACTATAGACAGCATGCCAACTAAATGAATGGTTCTTGATTTAGCTTAGGCAATACTGTCTGAAAACAGCTAACAATTAAAATTCAAAAAAGGTAATTACCTTTCAAAAAATTAAATGGTTGGTGAGTGTTTATTGATTTCACCAAAAAACATATCTTCAAATAATATGTTAGTTCTAGGTGATAATAAATTTGTGGCATGCAACGAAGGATCAGATCTAATTCAAAAAGGAGATCTGATCATGAATGTTACTGGGAATGTAGATACAATTTGTAATTTTTATGTTTATGATTTGCCTATGAAGGCGGTTGCTTCTGATAAAGTCATTGTTATAAGAAGTGAAGATAAATATATTTACGATAAGCTACTGTCTAAATATTACAATATTAAGTTATTAATTGAAGGCACTGTAGTTAATCACGTTTCTATAAAAAATATAGAAGAATTAGAGGTTTGAAAGTTTAATTGCACATAACAATCAAATCAACTGAAAAAAATACAGTTCGCCATTTTTGCAAAAACAAAGGCCGCAAAAATATCGCCCTATTCTAGTCCGCTTAATGTGGGCGTTAGGTGCAATAGCACGAGTGAGACATAACTTAAATTATGAGTGTTCTGAAAACTATAGGGTATAGCGACTGGTTTAAAAGCAGAGTAGATGATGACAAAATTGTAGCTCATGATGTTGCTCGGATAGTTTCTGTGCATAAAGATAGTTACACCCTCACAAAAGGAGGGGCAGAAATATTTGCTGAGTTATCAGGAAACCTTCTTTACTCTACCGAGTCTGCTAGTGATCTTCCTACTACTGGTGACTGGGTGTATGCTGATTTTTACGATAATGATACTCACGCAATTATATATGGTGTTTTCCCAAGAAAAACACTTCTGAAGAGAAAGGCTGCTGGAAAATTAGTTGACTTCCAGTTGATAGCTGCAAATATTGACGTTGCTTTTATTATGCAATCTTTAAATGATAATTTAAATTTACATAGATTAGAACGCTATTTAGTTATGGTCAATGAAAGTGGAATTGAACCATTTATTCTACTGAGCAAGTGCGATCTTATTCCCAAAGAGGAGGTTAGCGAAATTAAGCAAAAAATTCTTGGTATTGCTCCTCAAACTACAGTAATGGAGTTTAGTAATTTAAACCGAGAAAATATTGATTCAATTATCACTTTATTAAAAAGCAGATCTTCCTATTGCTTGATAGGTTCATCTGGTGTTGGTAAAACTACCTTGCTTAACAGCATAATAGGTACTGATCAATTTGAAACCCAACCAGTTAGTAAAATACAGAGCAAAGGGCGACATACTACAACAAGCCGTCAATTAGTTCGGTTAGAAAGTGGAGCAATGATAATAGACACTCCTGGAATGAGAGAGCTTGCCAACATTTCAGTAGATGATGGTTTAGATGAGACGTTTTCCGAAATACTTGAGCTTTCTCAAAGCTGCAAGTTTAATAACTGTTCCCATACCAATGAAAAAGGCTGTGCAATCTTGGCTGCTATAAAGGCTGGAGACCTGTCCGAACAACGCTATAATAACTACCTAAAAATGAAGAAAGAGTCCGACTTCAATCAAATGTCCTATTTAGAAAAAAGAAAGAAGGATAAGGGGTTGGCAAAGCTTGTTAAATCAGCGATTAAGAATAAGCAGAGGTAATGCACCTAACAAAAAAATGCATCGGCGGCAAAAAGACGCCCCGATGATTTTGGCGTTATGTTCAAAAATAAGCGAAACACGATTGTAGGATAAGATATGAATCACAAGGCTCTTGATAAAAACAACCAAAACGAAGTAACGGAGCTATTTACGTCAGTTTTTACATCGTCTGAAGGAGAGGAAGAAGGTAAGCTAATTGGTAATCTTTCCTTAGAGTTATCCTCAAATATCGACAATGAAGAAATAGTCTGTTTCGGCGCATATGAAAATGGGTCACTTATTGGTTCTATTTTCTTCACCCGCCTTCGGTTTAATGAGTCCATTCTGGTTTACATGCTTGCTCCAGTTGCAGTTAGCACCAATCATCAGGGAAAAGGCGTTGGACAGGCACTAATCAGTTATGGGCTAAATGCGCTGAAAGAACGCTCTGTGGCAGTGGCTGTCACATATGGCGATCCATCTTTCTACTCAAAGGTAGGATTTCAAGCTCTGTCTGCAAATATCATTCAGGCACCATTGGATCTTTCAATGCCAGAAGGTTGGCTTGGTCAGTCCTTAACGGGAGAACCAATTCAAGCGATCAATGGTTGTCCAACATGCATTGAGGGATTCAATGATCCTGCTTATTGGTAATCACAAGAACATAACAAATCGCACCAGCGGACGCCCTTAACGTAGTGGCAATAATAGATTATCTTGTTAGGCCGCTGACGCTCCTCCTAACAACCAATCAACCCGACCTAGAAATTTAAAATAGAGTAAACTCTTATTAAATTTACTAGGCAGGTTATTGCCACTGCGTTAGTTGTACAATCAACAATAGGCGTGTCCATTTTGACCACCCTTTTAATGTTTCTCGGAATAGATGAAAAACATGGAAAAAATACTTAATTTTCGCACTCTGGCATCAGGTTTGAAAAATAGACACGGTGAAATTATATCCCCTAATGTAATATTTAGAAGTGGAGATATAAATAGCGCAAGCCAAGCCGACATAGAATCTATAACACACAAAAAAATACAAACAATTTATGACTTAAGAAGCCAAGTAGAAATAGGATCACCAACTGAGGGATTGTCTTTAAAAACAATACATATTGAAATCATAAAAAAAGCCCTCCAAAATGATTTTAAAGCATTAATGGGTAATAGCAAAAGCCAAAATGAAAAATTCATGATTGATCTTTATGCCGTTGAATTTGTTGAAACTACTGGTTTTAATGAAGTAATGAAAGAGATAATATCAAAAAAAAATGATTCTTTTCTGTTTCACTGTACTGCGGGGAAAGATCGCACAGGCATACTTGGTGTAATACTTATGATGATTTTTGATTTTGATATCGAAACAATTAAAGAAGAATACCTTATAATCGACAAAGATCTTATGATAGCAGTAGCCTCGAAAATCACTTTTATGCTTAGAAGTGATATGGTTCAAATACCCCAAAATTTAGAACCGATGTTTTTAGTTAATAATTCATATATTAGCGCCTTTATATTTTCAATTAAAAACAAATATGGAAGCATAGATAATTATATTAAAGTTGGACTTGGTATTTCTGATAAAAAAAAGGAAATATTGAAAGCAAAATATCTTACGACCTGTATTTAAATGAAGATTACAAACCGTACAACAAGCCAATCAACCCAACCTAGAATTTCAAATAGAGTAAAATCTAAATAAATTTACTAGGCTGGTTATCGCCACACCTTAGATTCAATTTTCAAAGGCATAACTTAAATTAGTTGGAAAAGAAGCCAGTTGAATATATATTCACTACCCTTCCTCCTACAAGAGATTCAAATAATGAAAAAACAGAAACAACTGACTGACCATCTAAGATCAAACTTTACGCTCTTAATAAAAACACAATGAGTCAAACCAAAATATCCGAACAAATTAGCGAGAACTGTGACAGATACAAGGTTATTTATTGGCACCATTTAAGGATTTAGTTTTAACAATCACAACAGACAATGGTAAAAAATTTGCTTATCATAAAAATGTGTCAAAAAAGCTTGAATGTGATATTTTTTTGCAGATCCCTACTGTTCATGGCAACGAGGATTAAATGAAAACACCACTGTACTGTTACGTATTAGGCGACAATTAACTTG
>JAGLDN010000285.1 GCA_023145575.1 Psychromonas sp. | reverse complement strand
TTCGTTTAATTCGTTTAATTCGTTTGATTTATTAAAGTCATTAAATAATTTAATATTTTCCTTTTTTAATAAAATTTTCATCGCAAAAATCACTCATTTAAGCAATAATAAGAGTAAATTTATCTACAAATATGGGTATATATTTATGGCATCACTACAAAATCAATTAATGAAGTTAGGCTTGATCAACGCTCAAAAAGCAAAGCAAGCACAAACTGAAAAACGTCGTAAAGCAAAGCAAAAAAAGAAAAAAGGCACAGTTGAAGTTTCTGATGTTCAAGTGTCAATTAATCAACAAAAAGAGCAGCAACAACAACAAGATTTGCTTCAAAATAAAGCGACACAAGGCGATCTTGAAGCTCGCTCTGAACATGGGAAATTGATACAGATGATTGCACAGCACTGTGAAAAAGACTATCAAGGTGAAATAGATTATCATTTTACTTATGAAAGCAAAATTAAACTCATTGCGATTAACGATAATACACAAAAAAAATTAATGAATGGTCAATTATCAATTTGTGTGCTTAATGATGCATTTTATTTAATCAATAAAGAGGCAAGTAAACAGTTAATTAAAATTGATGAGTCGGTGTTGGTTGCACTGCATGATAAAGTTGATCTTAGTAAAGTAGAAGAAGATGATCCGTATGCAGAATTTTCAGTACCAGATGATTTGATTTGGTAAAACCACGAAATAAAGTTTGCGCACCTTATATTGCCACCTGATCAATCAATGTCAAACAGAGCCATTTATCAGTTAAGGATATATCATCAAGGTGCTTATCCTATACATACACCAGTTACCAATAAAAGTGCCTATTAGATTCAACTCTCAAGTGCATAACTTAAATAGTTGTAAAGTAGCCTGTTAAGTATATCTTCACGACTTTTCCTCCAACAAGAGATGCAAATAATGCAAAAGTATAAACAACTCACTGAATCACTATGATCAAACTTTTTGAGCATAATAAAAGAGGAATGAGCCAAACTAAAATAGCCTTACGATCTGGTGTTAATCAATCATCAATTTCTCGGGAACTAAAGCGCAATATAGGAAACCGAAGTTACAGCGTTATGCAAGTTAAGGACAAGACAATTAAAAGGCTGAAAAATTCTATCAGTTATGAAGTTATGAAGTTATGACACATAATACAATTAATCAAGATCACTTAAAAAATTAAATAGAACTGGAGTTCAGCGCAAATTTCGGGTCGCCTTGAGTGTAAACTTGATAAATTTATTAACTTGAATCATGAAACGATCTACAAGTCATTTGGCAGATAAAACAAGGCACAGATATTTGCCATCACTTACGTCGCATAGTGTAGAAATACACATCAATAAATAAAATAAGCAAGCAAGACGTTGGTATGTTAAGGATAGGAACGGTATTGAAAATCACTCATCAAGAGAAGATGATCGTTCTCATGTAGGTGATTGTGAAATTGATTTGGTCATAGGCTAAGGACATAGTGATGCTTTGTTGACGATTAATGAACGGGTGACTCATTACACCGTGACCAAACGGGTATTTAATAAACCACCAGAACAGTGGCCAGCTCCTCCACTAAGTCATTAGCGGTAGTTTAAGCGCCCTCTTTTAACGATCGCCACTGAAAATCAGAAAGAACTTTCGTACCATAAAGATGTGTCTAAAAAGCTTGAATATGGCTATTATTTTGCTGATCCCTATTGCTCTTGGCAACGAGGATTGAATAAAAATACCAATAGAATTTAACGGCAATATTAGCCCAAATCAATATGCTTTAAATTGATCAGTGATGAAGCGTTTAGAGTCAACTTAATTCAGCTTGATAACATAGATTAAAAGTGTTATTATTTACGCCTTTATTTCATGTGGTGCAAAAACAAATACCAGTACGAGCAGCTTAAATATTATGCACTTGCCGATTAAATCTACCTGAATTTAAATTTAAAACTTGAGAGTTATTATTATGTACCCAATTATCAAACCTACAAGAAAGCCTGTCTGTGATGCAGTGCATTATCAATCAATGTATGCCGATTCAATTAATGATCCCGATCAATTTTGGGCGGAGCAAGCTAGTGTCTTTTTGGATTGGACTAAAAAGTGGACTGAAGTGTCCAATGTTGATTATAATCAAGGAAAAATACAATGGTTTAAAGAGGGTGAGCTTAATGTTGCTTATAATTGTATTGACCGTCATTTACCTGATCGTGCTGAACAAATTGCGATTATATGGGAAGGTGATGATCCTAATATTAGCAAAAAAGTTACTTATCAACAGTTGCACGATGAAGTGGCAAAACTTGCAAATGGATTAAAAAAACTTGGTGTTATGAAAGGTGACAGAGTATGTATTTATATGCCGATGATTTTGCAAGCAACATATGCTATGTTGGCCTGTGCACGTATTGGCGCAATTCATTCCGTGGTATTTGCTGGATTTTCGGCTGAGGCGTTGAAAGATCGTATTTTGGATTCACAATGCAAAATGGTTATCACCGCTGATGAAGGTGTTCGTGGCGGTCGTGAAACGGCGCTTAAAAGTAATGTTGATCAGGCAATTACTAAATGTGATTGTGTTAAGAATGTTATTGTTGTTAAAAATACATGCGGAGAAATTGCATGGGGTGAACGTGATATTTGGTATCACGATTTATTAGAAGATGCATCTACAGAATGTCCTTGTGAATCTTTTGATGCTGAAACACCATTATTTATCCTGTATACATCTGGCTCAACAGGCAAACCCAAAGGGGTGGTACATACGTGTGGTGGTTATTTATTGTATGCCTCGATGACGCATAAATACGTGTTTGATTATCAGCAGGGTGACATTTATTGGTGCACCGCTGATATTGGTTGGATAACGGGTCATTCTTATATTGTCTATGGCCCACTTACAAATGGCGCAACAACCTTAATGTATGAAGGCATTCCAACCTATCCAGATGCCTCACGATTTTGGCAAGTGATTGATAAACATCAAGTTAATATTTTTTACACCGCGCCAACTGCCATTCGAACACTTATGGGGGCGGGTGATGAATTTGTGCAACAAACCAATCGAAGCAGTCTAAAAGTACTTGGTAGCGTTGGTGAACCCATCAATCCAGAAGCTTGGAAATGGTATTATCATATCATCGGAGAAGGCAAATGCCCAATTGTAGATACCTGGTGGCAAACCGAGACAGGTGGACATATGATAACTCCTCTCCCTTTTGCAACCGCCTTAAAAGCGGGATCAGCCGCAATGCCATTTTTTGGCATCGAACCTCAAATCGTTAATAAACAAGGCGAGGTTTTAGAGGGAGAAGCGGAGGGTAATTTGGTGTTTGCTAAATCTTGGCCAGGACAAATGCGCACCCTTTATAATAACCACGAACGCTTTATTCAGACTTATTTATCAACCTTTCCTGGAAAATTTTTATCAGGAGACGGCACTAAGCGCGACGCTGATGGATATTATTGGATAACAGGACGCGTGGATGATGTCATAAACACGTCAGGTCACTGCCTAGGTACCGCTGAAATTGAATCAGCTTTGGTTTTACACGAAAGCATCGCAGAAGCTGCAGTTGTTGGTTATCCACACGACATTAAAGGACAAGGTATTTACGCGTATGTAACAATCATCAATGGTGTAGAGCCAACCGACGAACTAAAAAAAGCACTTATTAAGCTAGTACGTCACGAAATTGGCCTAATCGCCACAATTGATAAAATCCAATTTGCCCCTGGATTACCCAAAACACGCAGTGGAAAAATTATGCGGCGCATTTTAAGAAAAATCGCAGAAAACGATTATGAAAACCTAGGTGATATCTCAACTTTAGCTGATCCTGAAGTGATTGAAGATTTAATAAACAATATCGTTGTATAAACCATATTGCATTACTAGACTTATAATTCATCACGATGATGTGTCAGATCTGAACTGACGCATAGGCGAATAAACTTACATGTGATAGGATTAATGTAATAAACGGCTAAGGGATCTCGTTGAAGTACCCATGCTAATCAATTGTAATCACATACCTTCACCAAAATGAAAGACAACCCATTTTGGCAGGCTCTTATTCCGTAAGTTGATGATTTATTAAGAACTGAAAATTCTATTTTGAGTTTATATCAAAATTGGCGAAGGTATTGCATAATTACTTTTATTCTATTTAATAAGGTTTACAAGTTAAATAATTAGAGATGGTTATGTCATTTCGTCCTGGCTTTATGAGAAATTGGCAAAAAAATCATAAAATAATTGAAAAAATTTCCGCAAGAAGAGATAGCGTGATGACAATTATGTTTGATAACTTGGGCACAGACCCATATCTCAAATCTGTAGACGTTAAAGATAGCTTTACTGTTAATGAACAAACCCTTTTAATGGAGGCGATGATAGCTACCGTTAGATGTTCAGAGCGCGTACAAGAGGCTGGTAAATCCAAGTTCAATGATCACCATGATCTACTCGAGCACTGGTTTGGATTAAAACCAGCCCAATCTGACTTCTAGGATAATGTAGATTGCGTAGTATATGGACCAATATGATTCACGCAGTGTTGTCTGATAACCAAAAAATAATAACGTTTGTTGATCGAAGAAAAGGAAGGGACTATAGGTTTGACGTTGAATACCTTCAGACCTTGTGTTTTAATAAACCTATTGAAGAAAAAGCGTTCGTGTTTAACGAAGAAGTAAATGAAGATCCCGTTGGAGGATCCATACACACTATCAAAATTTCACCGTGATAAAAACAACCTGCCACACGTAAGTTCAGGATATCGTGTATATGTAGGTCATACGCCAACAGATCCTGGGACAACGTTGGAGAGCAGAGTTCATTTTATCTTTCATGAATTTACTCATAAAGTGCTAGATACTACTGATTTTAATGATAATGGATACGAAGCATATGCTAAATTCGCTTGCTATGACCAAGGGATAATACCATTTTCAAAAAATTATTATATAAATATGGTAAAATTAAAATTTTAACTACCTCCTTATAAAAATGACAAGACCTCGCAACCTACCTGCACACTTCTATCAAGAAGATTTTAAGCTTTTGGCGCAAAATGAAGGCAATTCAAAAACAAAAATCCGTTTTCTTGTGTTTCATTACATCCAGCAAGGACAAACTTATGCTAATGCCCTATCAAATATTTTTAATCACATTAGACCGCTTGAAAAATGGGTTACCCGTTATAAAATATATGGCATAGAAGGTTTGCAAAATAAAACAATCCCAGGTCGCCCATCACTTAATGACGCTAAATACAATGTTAAAATACTTGATAAAATAACCCTCCTGCAAACCAATAAAAAGGCGGAAGAGTTCGACTTAAGGATATTAAAGAGATGTTGTCCAAGGATTTTGATATTAATTATATGGGTAAAATGGTGTGCATTATCTTCTAACAAAACTAGGTTTAAGTTGGATAAGTTCTAGATCCAAACTCCCAAAGCAAGATCTCGAGGCTCAAAGCCTATAAAAAACTTCAAACAAACAATAACAGCGGCCTTGCCTGTGAACACAGATTTAAGCAAAGCTGATGTCTGGTTTCAAGATGAGACTAGAATAGGACAACAATGCTCGATCACTAGGGGCTGTTGATCTTT
>JAGLDN010000284.1 GCA_023145575.1 Psychromonas sp. | reverse complement strand
GGTGTTTTTCCTTCTTCAACGAGTACTTGGCAAGTTGTTTCATCGTAATGGATCAATGGTTGCGCAAGTAAATGTTGCCGCATTAGCGTGAGCAAAGGCGATAATATCTCATTGCCCAATTTTATCATCCAACCCGCCATGGTATGGCGCGGTATTAGGATTTTATCTCGCTTGAACATTTGCTCTAATCGATGAAGTGGTAATGCATCTTGATACTTGCTGACTGCGATAAAAGCAAGCGTCGCTTCTGTTGCATTGCTTTTGGGAAACGCTTGTTTAGGCACGTTTGCATAATGAATACCATCTTCACAAAAGCGACAACCATATTTAAAGCGATGGTAGCGGATAACTTGAATTCTGGCTGGAATGATTTCTATTTTTTCAGAAATATCTTCGCCAATTTTATGTAGGGCATGGCCATCATGCGGACATAATAGTTCGTCTTTTGATAATTCTAAAAAAACATCAATACGTGGAAGATGAGCAGGTAGTTCTCTGCGTCCTCGTGGTTTGCGAGCCTTTGGTGAAGTATTTTCTTGAGCCTCACTTTCTACTTCATCAGCAGGGTCAACATCATCAGCACTTTCTGTTGCAATGATATGCTCTGCTTCATCAAACAATTCAAGTTGCTGAGGATTTTGCTTTTCACTTGAAGGAGCAAAACGCTGAGCGCGTGAGAGTCTCAATTGCGCAAGTAAATCTTGAACCTGACCTTCAGTTTGAAGAATGATTTTATCTTTTTCTAAGATAATTTCATTTTTTTCTAAGATGATGTTTGCTTTTCTTTCCAATAAACTACGCGCTTCAAGTAGTGAATCTTGAAGCGTTTGGATGTCTGTAAGTAACTGTTTATTGGCTTTTTTCATGGTATTTATTATACCAAAAACACCCTAAGAATGCATCATAAAACACTACTGTAATGTAAGGTTTTATGGGGTTCCATAGCAAAAATATTGATACCATCTAGTAACCAATTTAGCTGTTGACCAGTAATCGAAACAACTTCATTTTTATCTTTCAACGGCCATTTAAATTGTGCTTTATCGAGCGCTTTTATCCATAAAATAAAACCTGTTTTATCCCAAACTAAAATTTTAATTTTATTGCGACGCTTGTTGGTGAAAACAAATAGTTGAGATGAAAATGGATCAAGGCAAAGTGTTTCTTCGACGATGATCGAGAGCCCATTAATCGCTTTGCGGAAATCAACTGGCTGACGGCAAAGGAATACTTTTTCAATTGAACTACACGGCCTGATCATAATTTGTTCACCTTATCGATTAAAGTGAATACATCAGGCCCCGAAAAGTCGAGTATTACACCATTGAGCAATGTAACCCGACATGAAGATGGTGTCGCTACTGATTTATCTGTGGCGGTAACAGAAACAAGTTGAGTTGATATTTTAGCTGGCAAGATGCCAATATTAACAAGTGCAGTTCGGGCACAGTAAAAAGCTTTGATCGATAAATTATGTTGTTTCGCATAAGCTGACATTGAAATATTTTGTGATAAAGCTTGGTTGATATGATCTAACCAAGCCTGTTGTTTTGAGGTAAGTTGTTGCATGGTTTACTCCTATTTTAAAGATAATAAGAGAATGCCAATTTTTAAGATTATTTATCAGATGTAATTCGTTGAT
>JAGLDN010000283.1 GCA_023145575.1 Psychromonas sp. | reverse complement strand
AGCGCTAATTGTTATAAGTTTCCTTTCTCTACGGGGCTTTAGCTCGAAAACCAGCTCTGCGTTATAACATTCGAAAAATGACTGCAATTACCTAATGTTATGCCTTGATCTGATGTCCGAGCTAAAGCCTGACCAAGCATACTGAAGTATCATGGGTATATAATGATGTACAATAAAATTTAACACCAAATTTAGGAAAACTCTTTAGACCTAAAATTGATTCTAGCAAGCTTTCTAATACAACGATCACAAATTTTTTATTACCAATTTCGTGCTGATGGCGGGGTAAACATCTGTACAAAATAAAACATTACAAATGCATCGCACAGCTCGTCTAGATCCGTTATCATTAAAAGTGAAAATATAACAAGCCTTTACGGCAAAAAATTATTTTACGTGATAAGTAGTAAACATATCGGATTCAATAGATACTTGTGAGCTTTGAAAATGCTTGCCTCAAGGCTTGCTCGTTGGTAGCCCGCTCAAAAGCGGCTCGCTGGACGATAACATAGGTTTATTAATTATATTACATAATGTAAATGGGTAAATAATGAATAAAATTTTCGATTATATTTGTATTGGCGGCGGTAGTGGTGGGATTTCTTCTGCAAATCAGGCGGCACGATATGGAAAAAAGGTCGCTATTATAGAAGCAAAAGCGTTAGGTGGCACCTGTGTTAATGTAGGTTGCGTGCCTAAAAAAGCAATGTGGTATGCTGGACAAATTGCGGATGCATTGCGCTATGCGCATGATTATGGCTTTGATGCGCCACTCATTAACTTTTCTTGGAAAAAATTACTAGAAAGCCGTGATGCTTATATTGAGCGCATTCATCAGTCTTATGATCGTAACCTTGCAAGTAATTCTATAACGGTTATTAATGGCTTTGCTCGGTTTATTGACAATCACACCATTGACGTAGATGGAAAACAATACACAGCACCTCATATTACGATTGCAACAGGTGGCATGGCGACTGTACCCGATGTTCTAGGTGCAGAGCATGGCATGACATCAGATGGTTTCTTTGCCTTACAAGATCAACCCAAACGTGTTGCAGTTGTGGGGGCAGGCTATATTGCTGTAGAAATTGCGGGTGTCTTTAATGCGCTGGGGAGTGAAACGCATCTTTTGTGTCGCAAACATACAGTACTACGCGAATTTGATTGTATGTTGTCATCGACATTAGTTGAGGTTATGCAGACAGAAGGGCCTACATTGCATATTGATTCTGTCCCGAAATTAGTTGATAAAAATAAAGATGGTAGTTTAACGCTTCATTTAGAAAATGAAAATTCTATTACGGTTGATTGCTTAATTTGGGCTATTGGCCGAATACCTGCGAATAATGACATTGGACTGGAAAATACAGAAGTTACATTAGATGGTTCTCGTTTTATAAAAGTGGATAAATTTCAAAATACAAGCGCACAGGGCATTTATGCTGTGGGGGATAATACTGGTGAAATTCAACTGACGCCTGTTGCGATTAAAGCAGGCCGCATGTTAGCTGAGCGTTTATTTAACAATAAACCGAATGCTTGTTTAGATGTGTTCCTCGTGCCGACTGTTGTTTTTAGTCACCCCCCGATTGGAACAATTGGTTTAACCGAACTTAAAGCACAGCGTGTATATGGTAGAGAACATATTACTGTTTATACCGCTCAATTTACCAGTATGTACACTGCGTTAACAGCACTGCGTCAGCCTACTCGAATGAAGCTGATTTGTACAGGTCCGGAGGAAAAAGTAGTGGGCTTGCACTGTATTGGTTACGCTTGTGATGAAATATTGCAAGGCTTTGCTGTTGCCATTAAAATGGGCGCAACAAAAGCTGATTTTGATAGTTGTATTGCCATTCATCCGACGAGCGCAGAAGAGTTTGTTACCCTTACTTAATGAGTTTGCTAGCATCATGTTTAATCTGAAAAAGAATGGCATTACATCAATATTTGCTTGCAATGCTATTCTTAATAGAATTAATCATCTCTTAACTTCGCATCCCAGTAAGCATTGGCTTTTTTAACGGCACCAGCCTTATCATCTCGCCATTTATTTAAAACCTCTTGATCGAAGTTAAGGTATAACTTGTTTTGATATATAGTCCAGTAAGGCGGATTGCCTGGTGCAACTTCATTTAATGACATCGCGTATGCACAGTGACCACCATATTGTGGTGCATAATAACTAGGATTTTTTTCGAACTTTAAAAGATGACTTAATGAAACGAAAAACCAGTTGGCGCCGTGGTATTTAGAACGATATTTAGATAAGCCCTCCACTGGCCTTCCCTGAGTAAAATAGGCGACTACGTCATATCCATCCACTGCCTTATTATTGAAATAACTTGTATGAACACGTTCTACTGCATATGCCGATGCACTACCAAAAACAAATAACAACAATACGACTTTTATCAATCGATTAAAAAAATTCATAACCTTCCCTCTTTGAATGCTATACAAATATTAAGTTTATTGTCAAATGATACCGACCAAAAATAAGCCAATCCGAGGTGGGAATTGCGGTTAATGCTGATTCCATTTATATGTTTTCCCTAGGAGTAACGTTTAGTATCCGATACGATAGATAACTTATATCATTACAAGAATATTAAAACAATGGGCTTATTTCGTATTATGAATCCTGGTCATGTTTTCCTTGTAATACCAATAAAAATTCATTACTTTCTCGACATATTGCTGTGTTTCGAAATAAGGAGGGATAGTATTATTATAACGTCTCACGGTACCTTCACCGGCATTATAAGCAGCAAGTGCTAATTCCTTGGTTTCAAATTCAGCCAATAATGTCTTTAAATAAAAACTACCAGCAACTATATTTTGATGGGGGTCAAAGGCATCATCAACGCCAAATCGCTTGGCTGTTTGCGGCATTAATTGCATCAGTCCTTGTGCCCCTGCATTAGAAACTGCATTTTGCCTGTAAGCCGATTCGGCTGTTATTACGGCATGAATAAATTCAGGCTCTATACTGTTGTGCTCTGCGGCGCGAACAATGATTGAGTGATATTGATACTGTAGTTTTTTATTTACAGGTACGCGAACATTACGGTAGCTTTTTTCTTTCCAATTTTTAAAGGTCGCAGGTGCGGTGTTTCTTTGACTGCGCAACAGTAATTGATAATCTTTGTTGACTTTATTTTCTGAAAAGTGCTCGTTTCCATTTTTATCGATATAGAGATAAATATCCGCCTGACAAAGTGTAGCAAAAAGTAGGCAACTGATGACAATACTGGTGAAGAACATTGATTTATATATCATAACGGATCGCTCAATGCGGAGTGTGCCTTCGATAGGCGAATTGTTAATGATTGTGAAAATATGGACGCCATTAACTGTATTAATTGCTTAGCTGTTGCAAATAAATACTGCGCATGAACAAGTAATGTGTTTGCTTTTTTTAGCTGCTGAATATTTATATAGTCAAGAAATAAA
>JAGLDN010000282.1 GCA_023145575.1 Psychromonas sp. | reverse complement strand
ATAAATTGGGCTTTGGTGCATTAATAATTCTGATGTTAGTATCATTTGCAATGCTATGAATTTCTGTTTGATGAGGCGTTTTTATCGCTAATTTGAGCATGAAATTAATAATATCAAACGCGGATCTGTCTTGGAAAACGAGTGAGATGGAAATATTAAGTAATAGAGCAATATTCGAACCTTTACTGTGTATATGTTTTGTGATCTTAGCTATTGTAGATAAATGAATACTCCTGAAAAGAGCAGTAAAAAATAGAATAAGAATAGTATAGAAAGGTAAACTAATAACTTTATTTTGTGCAGTGATGATCCACAGAGTAATACTAATCAAGGTTAAGAAAAACAACCAAATAATATTTTTGTCAGCTATGATCAAACAAGTTTCCGCGTGATAGTGCTGAATGTAACGCGCGGCAAAAAGCATTAATAACATGAAAACAATAAAAAAAATGTGGCTTAATTTGTTTGTTAAAATAACCATATGACGATAGCCTTTGTGTTTAATTTGCGCAGAGATCTTGATTATACTGAATACGTTAAGTTTTTAGTAAATTCTGTGCAAGAAAACCAGTCAATTTGAGGTCGATATACCCATGTTACCCCAAAGTTAAAAGTCAGCAAGCCAAATTGTGACAAGGTACTAGGTCTAAAATTGCACTTTCATTGATGAACTATGTTATCACCTGCTGGGATAATTAAAATAAAGATTTTAATTCATAGCTAATAGCTGTAGGTCGAAATTTTATAATTTTGTTGCTTGGTACAAGTACCCGAGGCGCACGGTGGGTGATCTCGTCTTTCGTTGGCTTGAGAGCAGTCTTGAGTTGCAATAATCGAAAAGGGAGCAAACATAAAAGAATTAACATCTTCTCATTACTGCGTAAGGCAAATGATTAGCTTCGCGAATCGTTGATATGCTCTCTGTTGCGCATTAGTTCCGATCTTCGAATGCATGCTTGATGAAACGTCAGACCGCTAAATACTGATATAATACAAGCCATACAGGTAATGGACCAAGCTTTAATCGAGCATCTTTACCCCACCACAAACGGAAAATACAAACTACTGAAGGTACTAACGATGAAAACAAGTCGTTTAAAGCTTGTTCAAAATTAAAGGTTGTCATAATTGATCCTCTCTATCATTTTATGTAATTGTACTAAAATGACACAGAATTATGAACACTACCTTCGTCATACACGTACCCCTACCTCCTTTAAACTACGAAGGAAATAAGCCCAAGTATCGGCATTTCTGATTGAATCATGGACATTATGAGTAGCTAACCATAGGCAGTCTGGTTCTCCATATATCATCACACACTGTTCCATGTCTTCTTCGTCGCGTATGTTGAACGCATAATCAACAGTATATAGTATTTTATGAGAGCATTCATGCAAAATTATTTGCTCTCGCCTTTTGTTTTCAGGAGTATTATCATTTAAATAATCAAGAACAATATGACGCGAAAAAAATCCATGACTAATATATATATTCATAACTGAACCTACATGACCACTGTATTTGTCATTAGGATCTGGCCAAGATAGGTGATAATTGAACGCATTACTCCACACGGGGATTTTTGTCCTTGGTCCCCCTTTCATCATAAGTTCATCGAAATGCGCATCAGGGACATTGTCTAATGGCAACCTACCAATATAGGGATGAAAATACTGCTCCCGCGCATCGATAAATTTTATAAATGTTGCTGGATCCCTCATTGAAGAATGCATTCTATATACGGATTTTTTTAAATTTACAAACATTACCGAATCGATTTTCCCGAACCATAATTTTATATTATCATGATATCCTTTAAAGTTTTTGTTCGCCACGACCAGTGCTTGTGATAAAGTCGCGGTAGCATCCGCCACAGATTGTTTTAACAATTCCTGTTCTTCAGAGCTAAAGTTACTATGTGGATGGTCTTTACCACCAAATTGCCCAAAAAATACTGTCGGCATATTATCCTTTTAGAGAGACCCATACTAATTCAAGGTGATAAGTAGGAAGGTGAATTGTGCCAAGGTACTATGCATAAAATTGGGATCTTATATACTTTACTAGGCTCATCATCTGCTGGGAGAAGTAGAAAAATTTTAATTCTTAACTAGTCGTTGTAACTCCGACTTGTTTTTGAACAGTAAGTCATAACGATCAGATTGGTACGAGTTTCCCTGCTCTATGGGGCATGAATTCAGTTTTTGATGAAAAGGTGCAAGCCTTGCGTGCAACAATCGAAAAGGGATCCACCATATCAACATACTCAGCACCATATTCTTTTTCAATAGCAACTTTACGCACTTGAAACTTATCACTGATAAACTTTAAGAATATTAAACTCAATACAATGTGTTTGTACTCAGCAGACTCGACACT
Organism: Psychromonas sp.; assembly: GCA_023145575.1. GTDB lineage: Bacteria > Pseudomonadota > Gammaproteobacteria > Enterobacterales > Psychromonadaceae > Psychromonas. Next base: position 5,291 of record JAGLDN010000282.1, on the reverse strand, counting down.
GCCGCGCAACTTATTAGCGGCATCCCAAAGTGCTTCTTCAAAACCGATTTCTGATTTTTTTGTTGTTTTTTTAGCGACTAATTTTTCCACTGACGTTACCATCAAAACCTCGTTTGCCATTTATTTTGTGCGGGTGATTATAACAGATATACCGATATTACATCAAAATGCTTTGCCGAGCGGAGACATGAACAGCAAAACAATACGCCACACTCGAGAATAGTGGATCTTTATTGAAGTGACCTAAGAGAAGAAAATGAAGGAATGCCAGAGAATGTTTTTAAATCAATTTATTTACGCTTTACAAGTTTCGTTAAAGGGCGCATGACACGCATTTTGAAATATTGAAACTTATAATAACAAGGGTATAATAACGTACAATTTCAAATACCGTAAAGTTAATAAAATGCCAAATTTTGATACAAAGACATTTCAAGGACTGATATTTGCCCTTCAACATTTCTGGGCAAAACAGGGTTGTGTCATCGTACAACCACTCGATATAGAAGTTGGTGCGGGTACTTTCCACCCTCAAACCTTCTTGCGCTCAATAGGCCCTGAGCCAATCAGCAGTGCGTATGTTCAGCCGTGTCGCCGTCCAACCGATGGGCGCTATGGAGACAATCCTAATCGCCTGCAACACTATTACCAATTTCAGGTTGTACTAAAACCATCGCCATTAAACATACAAGACTTATATATAGAGTCACTTAAAGAGATTGGTATTGATACTTCAATTCATGACATTCGCTTTGTTGAGGACAACTGGGAATCGCCTACATTGGGCGCTTGGGGGCTAGGTTGGGAAATTTGGCTCAACGGTATGGAAGTCACTCAGTTTACCTATTTTCAGCAAGTCGGCGGATTAGAATGTCGTCCTGTTACGGGTGAAATAACCTATGGATTAGAGCGCCTAGCAATGTATGTACAAGAAGTCGATAGTATTTATGATCTTGTTTGGACAGATGGATCCATGGGACGTGTTACCTATGGTGATATTTTCCATCAAAACGAGGTCGAACAATCATGCTATAACTTTGAACATGCAAATGTTGACTTTCTTTTTATTCAATTTGATGAATATGAAAAAGAAAGTAAGAAACTCATTGAAGCGGACTTACCATTACCAGCGTATGAACTGGCTATGAAAGCATCGCATATTTTTAATCTACTCGATGCTCGCCATGCGATTTCTGTGACCGAACGCCAACGTTATATTTTACGTATACGCGGACTTTCAAAATCTGTTGCACAAGCTTATTACACAAAACGCGAAGCACTTGGCTTTCCACTTTGTAAACAACAACATAAAGAGAGGCGAGTTTAATGCAACAAGAAAACTTATTAATTGAAGTAGGCACTGAAGAATTACCTCCGAAGTCTTTGAGACAACTTGCTCAATCTTTTGCTGATAATTTAGAGGTTGAACTAAAAAAAGCCGAGCTTTCATTTGGCAGTGTCCGTTGGTTCGCGTCACCAAGAAGGCTCGCCCTGATGGTCAATGAACTAAATAGCGGGCAAGCAGATAAGATAGTTGAAAAACGTGGCCCTGCGGTAAGTGTTGCATTTGATGGATCAGGAGAGCCGACCAAAGCGGCTCAAGGCTGGGCTAGATCCAACGGTATTATGGTTGAACAAGCTGAGCGGTTAATAACAGATAAAGGTGAATGGCTTCTCTTTAAATCAAATGTCATTGGGAAAGCTGTTAGCCAATTAATTCCTGAGATTGCGGCAACGGCACTAACAAATCTACCGATTGCAAAACCAATGCGCTGGGGAGACTCTAACATTCAATTTATTCGACCTGTTCATACGGTGACTATGCTCTATGGCTCAACGCTAATTAAGGGTGAATTATTAGGTGTTGCTTCATCACGGATCATCAAGGGTCATCGTTTTTTAGGCACTGCACAATTAACGATTAAGCACGCAGATGATTACGAAAACTTGCTGGATGAAAGTGGCAAAGTAATTGTTGATTACGCACGGCGAAAAGCCATCATTAAAGACCAAGTTGAAGCAATTGCAGTGCAGGAAGGCGGCATTGCTGATATCGATGATGATTTACTTGAAGAAGTGACATCGCTAGTTGAATGGCCAGTAACATTAGCGGGATCTTTCGAAAAAAAGTTTCTTAATGTACCTTCTGAGGCGTTAATTTACACAATGAAAGATAACCAAAAATACTTCCCTGTAGTTAATAAAGAGGGCCGATTACTTCCACGTTTTATTTTTGTGTCTAATATAATCAGTTGCGACCCAGCACAAGTTATCAGTGGCAATGAAAAAGTGGTTAGACCGCGTTTAGCAGATGCTGAATTCTTTTTTGAAACCGATAAAAAACAAACCTTAGAAAGTCGTTTGAACGCGCTTTCAACGGTAGTATTTCAGAATAAATTAGGGTCACTTAATGAAAAATCACAACGTATTTCAAAAGTTGCGCAATTTATTGCAAAAATGATCAACTCTAGCGAGAAACATGCACAACGCGCAGGGCTTTTATCTAAAACAGATTTGCTCACAGATATGGTGCTAGAGTTCCCTGATGTTCAGGGCGTAATGGGCATGTATTATGCGCAAAATGATGGTGAACATAATGACGTTGCTCTGGCGCTAAAAGAACAATATTTACCGCGTTTTGCAGGTGATAAGCTCCCTACATCCTTAGTTGCTTGCGCTGTATCACTCGCGGATAAACTAGATACGCTTGTAGGCATCTTTGGGATCGGCCTTGCACCTAAAGGTGATAAAGATCCGTTCGCATTACGTCGAGCCGCTATCGGTCTTTTACGTATTATTATAGATAAGCAGCTAGATTTAGACATGGTCACTTTAATCAAACTTTCTCATGTTGAATATGCTGACAAATTATCAAATGCGCACGTTATTAATGATGTTATAGATTTCTTATTTGCTCGATACCGCGCTATTTATCAAGCGAATGGATATTGTGTTGAACTTATTCTATCAGTACTTGATCGTCGTCCTTTGAAGCCTGTGGATTTTGACAAGCGTATTAAAGCGGTTGCTAAATTTCAAGCGTTACCTGAATCTAGCGCCCTTGCAGCAGCGAATAAACGCATTAGCAACATTCTTGCTAAAGTTACTGGCAATATTAAGAGTACAGTTGATAACACCTTGCTTGAAGCGCGTGCCGAAAAAGAATTAGCGGAAAAACTTTCATCACTAGAGGGTAAATTGTCACCTTTATTCACAAAAGGTGATTATGAAGCTGTATTATTTGAACTCGCCGCGTTACAAGCGCCTGTAGATGACTTCTTTAATAATGTGATGGTCATGGATAAAAATGAAGCCGTAAAAATGAATCGGTTAGCCTTGTTGAATAACATAAGGAGCCTTTTTTTACAGGTTGCAAATGTATCTTATTTGTAAATATTTTTTTCTACAACCTCAAGTATGCACTCGATAATCAGCGTGAGGCGCGCATGAGGTTATGCTATCACCTTCGGTTTAATAAATTAAAGAGGTATAATGGTAAATATACTTTTAAATCACCAACTTATGAGTTTAACATGTGGTCGTCGGTTATTTTCTGCCTTATCTCTAAATTTATCTCACACGCAGCAATGCATTCGTCTACTGCTTTTCAGTCGTTTCCATACTCGTGTGTTAATGCAGAGTTAGTGGGCGCATACTAGCTGTAAATTAACATGGAAACCTACGGAGCTAGGTACAAAATTAGATATCTAAATTTTCAACGCGTAATTCATTCTTCTCAATAAATTGGCGACGAGGGGCAACATTATCTCCCATTAGTGTATTGAATAATATGCCAAGAAATATGCTATTATTTATACCCCTGTGACGCAAAAGTGCAAATTCAGCAAGGGAAGAGCCATTCCCTTCAATCAATGCCTAGCCTCTATGCTTGTAAATTCTCGCTGAAACCTACATCATTAGGTGTGATGGGTATCAGAGTAGGGAGAAATTTAGATCATATACTTAATGTGATTTGTCTTATGATATTTTCTACTTCATAGTCTGATCTTTTTAAATTAAAAAACCAATATTTTTCTAAGTGAGAAGCATTTTTAAAGATTACGAGTTTATTATAAATTCGTCCAATATGCGCCGATAGTGGATTAATAAATTTAGAAGGTTTGATAGACGCGGATCTTTACAAAGACCATCGGAACGATAAAATTATAATCACTTTTTCAGTTCGATAAGCCTTTTAAGCTTAAATTTGTTATCGTTTTCATTAGCTATTATATTCAGGAGGCTTGACATTACTCCCATCCTGAATATAATATTCAATCAAATATCATGTAAGTTATATTTGATCGTAAATTGAGCCATATTTTTGACTTGTTTTATATTAAAAAAGAGAATAAAATAAATTACTGTTTTTTTTATGCTGTATGTTATCCATTCCTAGATATTGCAAATATTTTCACTCGGAATGATGACGGGTAATGGTGTCATTTTCTAACTAACAAATAGTTAGAAAGGAAACCTCCTTGAGTTTCCCCTCTAGTACTTCATTAAAAATAGCGTTCGCTTCGATGGTTTACAGCGAATTGACAAGCATTTACAAAAGAGTCGTGCCCAATTAGGCTGATACGTCTCAAAAATAAACAGGAAAGTTTCCTACAACGTTATAATTTTTTTAAATAATGGAGATATTACGTATGTTACACAAAAAAGTTGGCTCAGGAACACTTAGCAATAATGTTTACGGTCAAGTCAATATTGACGGGTTTAATGATAGAAGCAACCTAATTGAATTCGCAAAAGAATTCGAAATCGATGTTGAGAAATATTTCCCTATTAGTGTTGGCTTTTCTATCTCTGAAAACCATGAGGCTGTTCTAATTGATGTAGTTGAAGATATAGCCAACTACGCTGAACTAAAAGAACATATCGCAGCAAACCCTGGTCCATTAGTTGTCAAAAGAATAGAGACTGTAGCAACTTTCGGTGATTACTTAAGAATGTGTAAAAGATTTAGTATGGTGTTAGCTGTTGATCCTGAATTACTCGGTCAAGAGATTGAGATTAGCGATGAGCCAGTTGACGTTCTTCCAGAAGGTGTTTTTCAATACGACAGTTCAAATAGCATTATTTAGTGTCTTTTCATCTTAATGTTTTTTTTGATTATTAACTGATGTTACGCAGTTGAGACCTGCACAAGGCGTAAGGCTTCAATTGCTGCTTTTTGTGCTTTGGTGTAAAGCTTCGTTTTTAAACCGAACGTCGTCAGTCCTTTTTTAAGGCTCAGGCACTCCAGCTTCACAGTTGCAAGCAATGACATGAAAATATGGTTTCCC
>JAGLDN010000281.1 GCA_023145575.1 Psychromonas sp. | reverse complement strand
GTATACGGTATTGATTACTTAATGAGTGATAAAGTTAGCCAGTGGAAGAGCCTTGAAAAAGAGCTTGTTGCTGGTGAAACACTAGAAGACACTATTAAACTTCGTGAAGAAATTTTCGAACAGCATCGTGCACTAAGTCAGATCAAAAAAATGGCTGCATCTTACGGTTCTGATATTTCAGGTCCTGCGACATCTGCTAAAGAAGCAATCCAGTGGACTTACTTTGGTTACTTAGCGGCAATCAAATCACAAAATGGCGCAGCAATGTCATTTGGTCGTACTGCTTCTTTCCTTGATATCTACATCGAGAAAGATCTTCAAGCGGGTGTTATCACTGAATCTGATGCACAAGAAATGATCGATCACCTTGTAATGAAGCTTCGTATGGTTCGTTTCCTACGTACTCCTGAATATGATGATTTATTCTCTGGTGACCCTATCTGGGCAACAGAATCAATCGGTGGTATGGGTACTGATGGTCGTACACTTGTAACTAAGAACAGCTTCCGTTTCCTACATACTCAGTACACTATGGGTCCTTCTCCAGAGCCAAACATTACGGTTTTATGGGCTGAAGAGTTACCAATTAACTTCAAAAAATACTGTGCTAAAGTATCTATCGATACTTCATCTATTCAGTACGAAAATGATGATTTAATGCGTACTGATTTCGACAACGATGACTATGCAATCGCTTGTTGTGTATCACCAATGATTGTTGGTAAACAAATGCAGTTCTTCGGTGCCCGCGCTAACTTAGCTAAAACGCTTCTTTACGCAATTAACGGCGGCGTTGATGAGAAGTCTAAAGTTCAAATCGGACCTAAGACTATCCCTGCAATTACCTCTGAAGTTTTAGATTATGATGAAGTAATGGGTAATCTTGATCACTTCATGGATTGGTTAGCTGATCAATATGTTACTGCACTTAACTGTATTCATTACATGCACGACAAATACAGCTATGAAGCATCGCTAATGGCGCTTCACGATCGTGATGTTGAACGTACAATGGCATGTGGTATCGCAGGTCTTTCAATCGCAGCAGATTCACTTTCAGCAATTAAATATGCTAAATGTCGTCCTGTTCGTGATGAAAACGGCATTGCAATCGACTTTGAAACTGAAGGTGATTACCCTAAATTTGGTAATAACGATCCTCGTGTTGATGACATGGCTTGTGAAATCGTTGAAACATTCATGAAGAAAATCAAAGCTAAGAAAATGTACCGTGGTGCTCGTCCAACACAGTCAATTCTTACTATTACTTCAAATGTTGTATACGGTAAGAAAACAGGTACTACACCTGACGGCCGTTTAGCTGGCGCACCTTTTGCACCAGGCGCAAACCCAATGCACGGACGTGATGAGAAAGGTGCTGTTGCATCATTAACATCTGTTTCTAAACTACCATTTGCTTACGCACAAGACGGTATTTCATACACGTTCTCAATCGTTCCAAATGCACTTGGTAAAACTGATGATTCACAAAAAACCAACTTAGCTGGTTTGATGGATGGTTACTTTAAGCACACACCTGCAATTGAAGGTGGTCAGCACTTAAACGTAAACGTTATGAACCGTGAAATGTTGTTAGACGCAATGGCTAATCCTGATAAATACCCTCAGTTGACTATCCGTGTATCTGGTTATGCAGTACGTTTTAATGCATTAACTCAAGAACAGCAAAATGACGTTATCTCTCGTACATTTACAGCTAACATGTAAAAACGAGATATAAACAAGGCAAGATAATTATTTGCCTGTTATACTGAAAAAGGTTTCACTCGCTTTGAGTGAAACCTTTATTTTTATCTAAAATTAATTTATTAAAAACTTATTATTTAGACTATTTTTGCTTAGAAATACGCTAAACAATCAGTTTAAGGAGACTCTGATGTCATCATTAGTTGGAAGAATTCATACCATTGAAACCTGTGGCACAGTGGATGGCCCAGGCATTCGCTTTATTATCTTCATGCAAGGTTGCTTGATGAAATGTAAATACTGTCATAACCGTGACAGTTGGGCGCTTGATGGCGGGAAAGAAACGACCGTTGATGAATTAATGCAAGAGTTATTGCAGTATCGTCATTTCATGGAAGCCTCTGGTGGTGGAATTACTATCTCTGGTGGTGAAGCAATGCTACAGCCTGAATTTGTACATGCTATGTTTGAAGCGTGTCGTATGGAAGGTATTCATACTTGCTTAGACACCAATGGTTTTGTTCGTCGTATTGACGATACCACTAAAAAAGTATTAGATGCCGCGGATTTAGTGCTACTAGACATTAAGCAAATGGACAATACAAAACACATTGATTTGACCCATGTTAGTAATAAATACACATTAGATTTTGCAAAATATTTAGCTGAACATGATCAGCCCGTTTACCTACGTTACGTTGTGCTACCTGGTTATACTGATGCACTAGAAGATGTCCATGAACTGGGTAAGTTTATTGAACCAATGAAGAATATTGTAAAAATTGAATTATTGCCTTATCACGAACTTGGCAAGCACAAGTGGACGGCAATGGGTGAGATATATCCCCTTGATGGTGTCAACCCGCCTTCTCGCGATACTATGATTACCATTAAAAATATCCTTTTAGAATACCATCCTGACGTTATTTTTTAATTTATAAAGCAGATTGGAAAGCACCAAACCAATCTGCTTATCTTTTTAGGCCTGCTATGACCCCATTTATTTGCCCGCTTTGCCAAACCCCGTTTGAACAAAAAAATAATACTCAAATTTGCCAAAATAACCATCATTTTGACATAGCAAAAGAAGGCTATTTAAACTTACTTCCCGTGAATGCAAAAAACTCTAAAAATCCGGGTGATAATAAAGAGATGATGCAAGCAAGACGCGCCTTTTTAAACACTGATGGTTATCTTCCTCTTTCAACAAAACTCAATGAATTAGTTAATCAGTTTTTAACTCAGTCGCCTAAAGTAACAGATAAGCCAACAGCAACAAAAATATTAGATTTAGGCTGTGGCGAAGG
>JAGLDN010000280.1 GCA_023145575.1 Psychromonas sp. | reverse complement strand
AAAAACAATAAAGAAAACAATATGACAAAAACAATGATCTTTACCCTCGATTTTCTAATGGCTTTCGTGGGGTTAATTGTTACCTCTCCAATTTTGTTAATTGTTACTATTATTGGTTATTTTGATACGAAATCCCCTATTTTTATCCAGCAACGTGTTGGTAAGAATAAAACACCATTTAACTTAATCAAATTTCGTACTATGTCAGTTGATACAAAATCAGTGGCAAGTCATTTAGCTAATACTGCGTCAATTACCAAGCTTGGTGGTTTTCTGCGTAAAACTAAAATAGATGAGTTGCCACAATTAATTAACGTATTAAAAGGGGAAATGAGTTTTGTTGGCCCTCGTCCTAATTTATTTAATCAAGACGAGTTAATTTTTGAACGTGATAGTCGAGGTGTTTATGATGTCTTACCGGGTATTACAGGGCTTGCACAAGTAAATAATATCGATATGTCTACGCCAAAATTATTAGCTGAAACTGATATGAAAATGGTTAAGTCACTAACAATAAAAGACTATTTTAAGTATATTATTCAAACGGCTACAGGTAGTGGATCGGGCGATGCGGTTAATTAATTCACAGCGTTGTTTAAATTTTATGTTACTATTTTAACGATTGCAATTATGCTGGGCTTTTTTATTATAGCTTGTTAAGGTGGCAAAGTTAAATGAATTATTTTCTCTCTCTCCCGCGTTTTTATAAACGCCTCATTGGTGTATTATCTGACGCTCTCTTTATTTCTGTCGCTTTTGTAGGCGCATTTTATATTCGTTTAGGGGATTTAACCCTTTATTATAATATACAATATGTTTATTTACTGTTACTGCTTATAATTAGCACACTATTGTTATTTGTGAGAGTGGGTCTGTATCGTGCGGTATTACGTTATTTAAGTCTGCATGCTTTACTCACAATCATTTTTAGTTGTATCATTTCTGCTGGGTTTTTAATTATATCTGGCTATTTTACGCACGCTTTCGTTCCTCGAACAATCCCTATTATTTATGTTAGCTTTCTCATTTTTCTTTGTGGTGGCGCGCGTTTATTAGTGCGTGTTTCTTCTACTACCAAGCAAAACAACCGTAAAATACGTACGCTTATTTATGGTGCGGGAGATGCTGGTCGCCAACTTCTTTATCTATTGCGTCAAGGTAGCGAGTTTCATCCTGTTGCATTTATCGATGATAATAAAAATTTTCATAACACCGTTGTCAATGGTTTGACGGTTCATAATAAAAAATCCTTGGCCTCTTTAATTACTCGAAAAAGAATTGACAAAATGTTACTTGCTATCCCAAGTGCCAGCCGCATTGAACGTAAAATGATCATCGAGTCGCTAGTTGAATTGCCTATTGAAGTATTATCTATCCCCAATTTTAAAGACTTGTTGAATGGATCCGCCACCGTTGACCAGTTGCATGACGTACCGATTGAAGATCTTCTCGGACGTGATCCAGTCGCATCAAAATCCGCGCTTTTAGGGGCAAATATTAACGATAAAGTGGTGATGGTAACGGGTGCGGGAGGATCAATTGGTTCAGAGCTTTGCCGTAAAATATTATTACAAAATCCCACCGTTTTAATTCTTTTTGAGCTTTCTGAGTGTAGCCTCTATCAAATAGACAAAGAACTTTGTGGGATGGTGATCAGTCAGCAATTGAATGTTGAAATAGTGCCTTTGTTAGGCTCTGTGCAAAATCAACATCTGTTAGAGAGGGTGCTAAAAAGCTTCAAGGTTCAAACCTTATATCATGCAGCCGCGTACAAGCATGTCCCGTTAGTTGAGTATAATGTCGTAGAAGGTATACGTAATAATATTTTTGGGACCTATTATACTGCTTTAGCGTGTATTGCTGCTAAGGTTGAGTCTTTTGTGTTAATATCGACAGATAAAGCGGTGAGGCCAACCAATGTAATGGGCACAACTAAACGCATGGCAGAGCTTTCTTTACAGTCATTGGCCGCTGAAGAGCATGATACCCGTTTTTGCATGGTACGCTTTGGAAATGTATTAGGTTCATCTGGCTCTGTTATACCTTTATTTAAGCAACAAATTAAAAAAGGAGATCATGTTACCATCACACACCCAGATATGATCCGTTATTTTATGACAATTCCTGAAGCGGCAAGCTTAGTTATTCAAGCGGGATCAATGGGTAAAGGGGGGGATGTTTTTGTACTGGATATGGGCAAGCCTGTTCGTATCGTTGATTTGGCAACAAATTTAATTAAACTCTCTGGTTTGCAGATAAAATCAAAACAAAACCCACTTGGCGATATTGAAATTAAATTTACAGGTCTACGTCCTGGTGAAAAACTTTTTGAAGAGTTACTGATTGGTAATAACGTGACGCCGTGTGATCATGAGGGTATTATGCGAGCGAATGAAAGTTATTTACCTTATGCTGAGTACAAACAAATATTAAAAAGTTTAGATGAAGCTTGCACGCAGTTTGATCATAAATCAATTAGGGAAATATTAATATCAGTACCTGCGGGATTTAATCCTACAAATGAAATTGAAGATTTAGTGTGGAAGGCAGATCAATAATGTATCTACCTTGTTTTATCTTGATCTTGCCGTGATCTACTGGTTACTTAATTTTAGCTTTAAGCTCCTATGCAACGTTATGTCACTGTTTTATTTGCTGGTAGACCCAATTTAGTTGAAATAGGATTTTATAGTATGATCAAACCCGTTATTATGGCAGGCGGCACAGGCTCCCGTTTATGGCCTCTAAGTCGCACTTTATATCCAAAACAGTTTATTGCTCTAAATGGTGAGCAAACCATGTTGCAGGAAACAGTCTCACGTTTATCTGGTCTACAAGTAACGAAACCATTGATCATTTGCAATGAAGAATATCGTTTTATTGTTGCAGAGCAGCTTCGCGAAATAAATAAATCAGGTGAAATCATCCTAGAGCCTGTCGGTCGGAATACTGCGCCTGCGATTGCACTGGCAGCAATAGTGAATGAAAAAAATGATCCGTTATTGCTTGTATTAGCTGCCGATCATGTTATTCAAGATAAAAAAGCATTTGTGCACGCAGTTAACATTGCAGCACCACTTGCACAGCAAGGGAAATTAGTGACCTTTGGTATTGTTCCAACACAAGCGCATACGGGTTATGGCTATATAAAACGTGGCGATCCAGTAAAGAAAAATGAAAGTTACAAAGTCAATGCGTTTGTCGAGAAGCCTAATAAAGAAACTGCTAAGCAATACTTATCAAGTGGAGAATACTATTGGAATAGTGGCATGTTTTTAATCAAGGCAAGTCGCTATATACAAGAGCTAAAAAAATACAATGTTGCTATTTTTAATGCATGTAAAAAGGCGTTAACGACAACTATTCAAGATCAAGATTTCCTTCGTCTAAATGTTGACGCGTTTAAGGCATGTCCAGACGACTCTATCGATTATGCAGTGATGGAGAAAACGGCAGATGCAGTGGTAGTACCATTAGATGCAGGTTGGAGCGATATCGGCTCTTGGTCTGCATTATGGGAAGTCAACAATAAGTCTCGTGATGCAAACGTGACAACGGGTGATGTTATTTTGTATAACAGCAAAAATACGTTTGTTCGTGGCGATGCTCGTCTTATTGCCGCCGTAGGTCTCGAAAACATTGTTATAGTTGATACAAAAGATGCGTTGTTAGTTGCCCATAAAGATAAAGTACAAGAAGTAAAGAAAATAGTTGAGCAATTAAAAAAGAAGGGGCGTAGTGAATTTAAAATACATCGAGAAGTTCATCGCCCTTGGGGGAAATATGACTTAATTGATCACGGGGAACGTGTTCAGGTTAGGCGTATAACCGTTAACCCTGGTGGAAAGTTATCCCTTCAGAGGCATCAACAACGATCAGAGCATTGGATCGTTGTATCAGGAACAGCCAAGGTAACGAAGGGTGATCATACATTTTTAATGACAGAAAATGAATCAACTTATATTCCGTTCGGTGTTGTTCATGCCTTAGAAAATCCAGGGAAATTACCGTTAGAAATGATCGAAGTACAATCAGGACCTTACCTCGGAGAAGACGATATCGTTCGTTTCTAGGATTGCTAAGGTAGGGTTTAAGAATGCCGCAATCAATTATCGCCTAATAGACACAATGACTCCCCCACAACGACAAGGTGCTAGCCTCTGAACGTGGGTTAGTTTACAAAGCAGAGCCATAATATATCTATTAATAATAAAAAACACACATTAGCATGATTAAACATAACATACTTTTCATTTGGGTTAGATACACATAAAACATTTACCAAAATTGCATACATATACCCATGTGACGTAAAAGTGCAAATTCAGCAAGGGAAATAGTACCAATGTGCTAGGCATAAAATTCCTAAGTAGTTATTCTACATAGAGATTTTATAACAACGCAGGTTGTTACTAGTTGCCTTGCCCTGCGGGGCACAAGCTTGAAAACCAAGACTGTGTTACAATAATCGAAAAGTGCCTAATATTGTGTCTTGTTTTGATTATCGCGCTTGAGCCTGACAAAGCATTTTTACGTCACATGGGTATATATGACCAACGTGGTGCTATGTCTGTTCATCTTGGAAAAATACTTAGCAATTAAGCTGCATTTATAAAGCTTGCCCGACAATTACAATAAAAATACCCCGATGAAACAATACATTTTGTCTTTCATACAGGATCATGTGGCTATTGGATTTATCGTTTATTAACAAGTATTGCTCATTGTTGTTATGCACTTGAGGGTTGAATCGGCCATATAAGAGAATAATATGTTTAATAATAAAGTACTATTAATCACTGGCGGTACAGGGTCATTCGGTAACGCAGTATTAGACAGGTTTTTAATTTCAGAGGTTAAAGAAATTAGAATTTTTTCTCGGGATGAGAAAAAGCAAGATGATATGCGTAAAAAATATAATTCAGATAAGTTAAAGTTTTATATTGGTGATGTACGAGACTATCAAAGCGTTTCAAATGTAATGCGTGGTGTTGATTTTATCTTCCATGCAGCTGCACTTAAGCAAGTTCCTTCTTGTGAATTTTATCCGCTCGAGGCAGTTAAAACTAATGTACTAGGTACTGAAAATGTACTCGAAGCTGCGATGAATCATACTGTTAAAAAAGTAGTTTGCTTGAGTACAGATAAAGCGGTTTACCCTATTAATGCAATGGGGATCTCTAAAGCGATGATGGAAAAAGTGGTTGTCGCTAAGTCGCGTAATACGCCAGAGGGAATGACCATCTGTACAATTCGTTACGGTAATGTAATGGCCTCACGAGGAAGTGTTATACCTTTATTTTGTCGTCAAATTATTGAAGGGAGAGCACTGACGGTAACCGATCCGAACATGACGCGTTTTATGATGACGCTTGATGATGCTGTTGACCTTGTTTTGTATGCCTTTAAGAATGGTGTTAATGGCGATATTTTTGTTCAAAAAGCACCAGGGGCGACAATTGATGTATTAACAAAAGCAATTTTTAATTTGATGGGTAAGCCTGATCATAAAGTAAATGTGATTGGTACGCGTCATGGTGAGAAGTTGTATGAAGCGCTATGCAGTCGTGAAGAGATGTTTATTGCACAAGATCAAGGAGAATATTATCGAATTCCTGCTGATAACAGAGATCTTAATTATTCAAAATATTTCGAAGATGGTGAACAAAATCTTTCTAAAATTGAAGATTACAATTCGCACAATACTTATCGATTAGATGTTGAAGGCATGAAAGCATTATTGCTTAAATTGGACTTTATGTGTGAAATTGTAAATGGTAACTTAATTGTACCTGAAGGTGTATAGATGAAAGTTTTGGTTATTGGTGAAACAGGTATGCTTGGTTATAGCCTGTTTAAAAACTTGAGTGATGCAAAAGGTTTTGATGTTTATGGAACTGTTCGCAGCATAAGAGGCAAAGAACAATTCTTTGGTGATTGTCAAAAACAATTATTTAAAGATGTTGATGTCAGTAATTTATCCTCAATTGATGCTGTATTTACAGCGTTAAAGCCTGATGCTGTTATTAATTGTATTGGTTTGATCAAGCATCACAGTATTTCAAAACAGCATATTGATGCAGTTTTGATTAATAGTCTGTTACCTCATCAACTTGCGAATATTTGTGATAAGTATTTATGCAAATTGATCCATTTTTCAACTGATTGTATTTTTGATGGTAAAAAGGGGAAATATACAGAAACTGATATTCCAGATGCACTTGATTTATATGGTCGTTCAAAATACTTAGGGGAGGTAGATTATGCACCTCATCTTACGCTTAGAACATCGATCAAAGGTCATGAGTTAGGCTCTGCTGTGAGTTTAGTTGATTGGTTTTTGCCACAAAAAAATAGTACAAAGGGTTTTTCAAAAGCAATTTTCTAAGGACTTTCTACTTGTTTCATCGCGCGATTGCTTATTGAAAAAATCTTACCGAATAAAAACTTAGTCGGTTTATATCAATTAAGCGGTAAACCTATAAATAAATTTTCATTATTGAATCTTATTGCAGATGCCTATCATAAAAAAATAGAAATTATACAGTCAACGGATCTACAGATCGACCGATCGTTAAACTCAGAATTATTGTCTAAAACATTGAATTTAGAAATTCCATCTTGGAAGGCGCTTATTTTAGAAATGCATGATGATTATAAAAATAGATATGAGGAATACCGATGCAAAAATTAAAGATTGCAACCATCGTTGGTACTCGCCCTGAAATTATTCGTTTATCGAGAACAATCGCTAAATTAGATCAATATTGTGACCATACTTTAATTCATACGGGTCAAAACTATGATTATGAATTAAATAAAATTTTTTTTGACGATCTTGGCATTCGTGCTCCTGATATATTTTTAGAGTGCGCTGGGAAAACCGCTGCTGATACGATAGCGCAGGTGATCAGTAAATCTGATAATGTTTTTGCTGAAATTGAGCCTGAAGCATTACTTATTCTAGGCGATACTAATAGCGCACTTTCGGCTATTTCAGCAAAACGGAGAAAAATACCAATTTTTCATATGGAAGCTGGAAATCGTTGTTTTGATTTCCGAGTGCCTGAGGAAATTAATCGAAAAATTGTCGATCATATTGCCGATATTAATATGCCATACAGCACCATAGCTCGAGAGTATTTGTTACGAGAAGGGTTGAAACCTGAATTTATTATTAAAACAGGTAGCCCGATGGATGAGGTACTTTCTTATTATAAAGAGCGTATTGATGGATCTGACGTGCTTTCTCGTCTAAAGCTTGAGCCGGGTAAATATTTTGTAGTTAGTGTTCATAGAGAAGAAAACATTGACTCAGATCCAAATATTTATAAATACGTAGATGTGCTAAATACATTGGCTCTTAAATTTGGATTACCTATTATAGTTTCAACGCATCCTCGTACTCGTCAAAAGATAGAATTGTTAAAATTAGAGTTTTCTTCCTTAGTGCAGCTTCTTAAGCCTTTAGGTTTTTTAGATTATGTCAAATTACAAAAAAACTCGAAACTAGTATTAAGTGACAGCGGTACTATTACAGAAGAGTCTTCAATCTTAGATTTTTCGGCTTTGAATATTCGTGAAGCTCATGAACGCCCAGAAGGGTTTGAAGAAGGCGCGGTAATGTTTACCGGCATGGAAATTAATCGTATACTTCAGGCTATAAACATTCTAGAAGATAAGGTTGCGGGTGGTCTAAGGACAATGCGCGTAGTTGCGGATTATAATGCACCTAACGTTTCAGATAAAGTGGTGAGAATTATTCATTCATATACAGATTATGTTAATAAATTTGTTTGGAAAAAAAGTTAAATGCAAATAGCCATTATTGGAGATGATAGCTTACCTCATAGCACATTGGCTCATGCTAAGATGCTGCATGAACTGGCTTCATATTATAAACGTAATGGGCATAACCCTGTGATTATTACACCAGGCATTGCAGATCAACGCACTAAGCTAATTATTGATGAGATTGATAATATTGCTTATTGGCGTTTTCGTTCGGGGATCTTACGTGGAAAGGGTAACCTAAATAGAGCAATAAATGAAACATTACTCTCCCTAAATGCTTGGTTTGCGGTTCGAAATAAAATCAAGCAGCAAAAATTTGATGGTGTAATTTATTACTCACCATCTATATTCTTTGGATCCTTGGCTCGCTTTATAAAAAATAGTTGCCAATGTAATGCATACTTAATTCTTAGAGATATGTTCCCGCAATGGGCTGTTGATGAAGGGATAATTAAGCAAGGCTCGTTGATTGAAAAATACTTTAGATTTTTTGCACGTTTAAATTACTCCTCTGCAGATACTATCGGCTTGATGTCACCAAAGAACTTACATCTATTTGAAAAATACAATGGTGATAAATATAACACCGAGGTGCTATATAACTGGGCTGATAAAGATGCATTCCCTGAAAAATCTCAAGTTTTTGGTCTACGTAAGCAATTTAACTTAGCAAACAAAGTGATCTTTTTTTATGGTGGCAATATTGGGCTCGCTCAAGATATGGAAAATTTATTACGATTAGCCGAAGCCATGAAAACAGTTGAAAATGCACATTTTATTTTTCTTGGACAAGGTGATCAAGTCGATTTAGTTATGCAAACTATTAAAGCTAAAATGTTGCTTAACTGCTCATTTCTACCTTCTATCAGACGTCAACTACCTT
>JAGLDN010000028.1 GCA_023145575.1 Psychromonas sp. | reverse complement strand
TTGAAAGTGATGTGAATTTAAAGATCGTATCGCCAATTGATGCAAGCTATAACGATTATAGCGAGGCTGCTTGTGGTAATTATTCATCAGATTGCATATTGCTGAAATTAAATGATCAACCAAGGTTATTTGACGAGCTTCGTAGTTATATCAAAACAGAAAAATATATCCGTAAAACATCTGCAACGGGTAACGAACAAGAACAACTACGTCGTGAAAAAGCCAATGAAAATTCAAACAGACGCAAGCGCTTAGTCAC
This sequence comes from Psychromonas sp., assembly GCA_023145575.1. Lineage (GTDB taxonomy): Bacteria > Pseudomonadota > Gammaproteobacteria > Enterobacterales > Psychromonadaceae > Psychromonas. The sequence goes on along the minus strand of JAGLDN010000028.1, from coordinate 1,931 downwards.
TGAATTAGAAGATCTTATTAAAGCATCAGATTTTTACACATTAGGCTCTCCCTTTGATGCAAAGGGGGGATCTATTTTAGTTATGTTAGAGGGGGCATATCGTTACATCATTGAAAATACCTTTGGAAAATTAAAACTTATCAAACCATTCCAAGGCAATATCATTCAAGAAACACAACAAACGCTGGTGGCGGGAGATACCGCGCAAATTGGATTAGATCTCAAGAGTGAAAAAGTAAATCTCAATGCTATTAATGAAGTTATACAACATATTACACTAAGTGATAATAACGGCTACCCAGTCAATGCCGCTGATATCATTAAAAAGTTTTCTAAACGCCCCTTTGGTTGGAACACAGATGAAATTGTTTTGATCTTAGCGCGATTAGGGTTAGCCAATAAAATAATATTCCAAGCTAACCAACAAGACGTGCCATTAAAACAGTTATACGATCATCTAAGCAAATCACAAAAACGTGCAAACTTGCGTATTCGTAAGATCAAACAGCAGTCTGAAGCTAACCTTACAAAAGCCACTAAATTGTATAAAGATCTTGGCTTTGGCTCAGCACCAAACAATGAAAAGGAATTATTTAATTTAGCGGTTGATAATAACGACAGTAAATTAAAAGTCTGGTTAAACAAGCTTAAAAAATTTAAGTCGATGTCAATAACGGGAACTTACCCGGGTAAGAATGAAATAGAAAATGGAATACAACTGATAGCAGGCCTCACCGAACTGAAAAATAGCTTTCAATTTGTTGAACAATTTATCGCGCTTAGCGGCCAGCTTGAAGACTTTGCAGAAGATTACGAAGAATTGGAAAACTTCTATGAAACGCAGTTTACAATGTGGCAAGACTTAAATAATGCCTTGACGATCACGTTTGCCAAAAATCGCATATTTTTAGAAAAAAAGGAAGAGTCAAAAAAGGCATTGGATAAGCTGCACGCTATTTACACTAACTCGAACCCTTATCGAGAAATTTGCAATATCAAACCACTGATTGAACAAGTGACCAAAATAGATACTGAACTTGTCAAGGGGCAGCGAGATCACACGATTAAAAAGCTTCAAGGACTTATCGAGGACATTACAAAATTAGTTCAGGATGCAGGTGCCACGCCTGAGATAAGTAACCAAGCACTATTACCATTACAAAATGCTATTAAACGCGTAATAAACGAAGCGACAGTCTCTCAAATTACCCAAGAATTGAAAGAGTCAGCAGAATGGTTTGATGATGCCGAAACATTGATTAATGACTATATCCGTTTACAACAAGCGCTCGCACGGGAAGCAGAAATAGAAGCTAAAAAATTAGCAGAGCAAAAAGAAGAAGAAATAAAAGCAGGATCAGCTTCAGGGAAAGTGCCAGAGCAACCAGCACCGACAATAACAGAATCAGTTGTTGTAGTGAAGCCGATAGCTAAACCTACCGAGTCAGTCGATGCAATGGCAGTTTATAACGAGGTGAGTGGCACGACTTACATGGAAAGTCTTGCTGATGTTGAAAAATATATAACAGCACTGCGTATTAAACTAACTTACCTAGTGCAACAAAACAACAAAGTGCGAATTAAGTAATTGCATTGTCTATTGATATTAGTCTATTGATATTAATACACTTGTTAAAGTCTCTATAATAAATGGCAGGTTTGAATTTAAAACAGGGTGTAGCGCTGAGGTTTTCTTGCGTTGTATTTATGCTTTCGGTCAAACTAAAGCGCTGATCAAGACGATTAAAGGTAAAACCTTTGAACACAAATAAATTAAAAGCTTATGCACCCAAAGCGCGAGTTGCGTTTATGCAGGCAGTAACAAAACGTGCGGCGATGTTGGGTCTTTATGAAGATCGTATCAGTGACGTTAATATTCAAGGTGATAATGCCATTATTGAAGGGCGAGTCTTTACTCGTGAGCAAGGGCA
>JAGLDN010000279.1 GCA_023145575.1 Psychromonas sp. | reverse complement strand
TGTCCTTTACTTCTTAGTGTGTATTTCTTAGCTTTTCGACGTACGTGAGTGTAAAGATCGCCACCTTGTTTTTTAACGCCAAAATGAACCTGTAGATCGTTTGATGGCTCACTTTGATAACGTTCTCAAGCTCACTTTTAAGGCGACCAGTGATTTGCTCTGGGCTCCAGTTTCAATGATTTTTGAGGTTATATATTCAATATTATTTTCGGAGACAACTCATGCAATATTATATGCCATCTCTCTTGACTACCTTTTATACCCGTGATCTTTGATAATGCTTAGCATTTAGAAAAAACAACTTGCAATTTAGAATGAAGAGATCAAAGTTGAGGCATGCAATTTTATTAGCCTATAGACAAAAGAAAATGTTAGGATCTCGCCACATAATGTGTCGGGATAAGAATGAATGTGACAGAATAAAAGCTATTTTGTTATCTGATGAAGGTTGGTCTGAAGGAATGATATCTCAAGCCTTACGAAAGCATCAAACAACGATTAATCGGTATTTATACCCATGTGATGTAAAAATGCTTTGTCAGGCTCAAGCTCGATGATCAGAACAAGGCAAAATATTAGGCACTTTTCGATTATTGTAACGCAGTCTTGGTTTCCGAGCTTGTACCCCGCAGGGCAAGGTAACGAGTAACAACCTGCATTGTTATAAAATCGCTATGTAAAATAATTACTTAGGAAATGAAGTCTTTATTTTAATTCGGCCTTTAGTGATTAACGCAGTTAATCATCGATAGGGCAATTTCATGCCTAGCACCTTGGTACTATTTCCCTTGTTGAATTTGCACTTATAGGTTTCATGGGTATATACATGATGAGGAGAATATTGTAAATTTCACCCGAACAGAGGCATCAGGCAGCGAAAGAGGGCTGTTTGGAAACTGCTCAACGGTAAAAGTCACAATTATTTATTGGGAGATAAAGACTATTTATCATACCTTTTAAAAAGTAATTTACATATAGAGCAGGCAATAAAACGAGAAACGCCAGTACGCTATAATATGGTCGCTCATTTTGAATCTGATAATAATTCAAATTTGGAGTGGTTAGGGGTATACAAATTAAGCGATAAGGTATAGTATTTTCGTTTTATACTGATGATGGTAAATAGTCTTGCTGATTAAAATGAACTACCTCGACTTGGGATGTCCTGTTAAAGAAACAACCCGTAAAGATTTAAAGTTTTTAATTAACCGTAGCCAGTAGATGATGAATCTCGATTCATCAATCATATGGGATCAATTTTCGACTCGAATTAATTTATTTCCTCTGTGTAATAGTGTTAAACTAACTTGCTAGAATCGAAATTAATTAAAATTATTCCACCATTCTAAAGGATCTCCCATGAAAAAAATAGGCTTTTTGCTTGTATCTTTAATGCTGAGCTTAAGCGTTTTTGCTGTACCCCATGTTATTCCAAATGTACCGTCTATTGCAGCAAAAGGCTATATACTGGTTGATTATGATTCTGGACGTGTGCTTGCACAAATGAATAGTGGAGAACGATTAGAGCCAGCTTCGTTAACAAAAATGATGACAAGTTATATCATTGGGCATGAATTAAAAGTTGGAAGTATAAAGCGGACTGATGAAGTCACGATCTCTAAAAAAGCATGGTCTAAAAACTTTCCTGATTCATCAAAAATGTTTATTGAAGTAGGTAAAAAAGTCAGTGTTGATGATTTAAATCATGGCATTATTATTCAATCTGGAAATGATGCTTGTGTTGCAATGGCTGAGCATATTGCTGGAAGTGAAGGCGCATTTGCTGATCTAATGAATGCATGGGCTGCCAACTTGGGAATGACACACTCTCACTTTGAAAATAGCCATGGACTACATGCAGAAAACCACTACACTACAGCTGGTGATATGGCGATATTAGCAAAAGCAATTATTCGCGACTTGCCTATGGAATATAAGATATACAGCCAAAAATCATTTACATACAATGGCATTAAGCAATACAACCGAAATGGTTTATTGTGGGATAAAAATTTACATGTCGATGGCATGAAAACAGGACATACCAGCGATGCTGGTTATAGCCTAGTTTCATCGGCAAAACAAGGTCAAATGCGTTTAATCAGTGTTGTGATGGGTACAAAATCTGATAACGCACGTGAAGTTGAAAGTAAAAAGTTATTAAACTGGGGTTTTCGTTTCTTTGAAACAATCACACCATCAACTGTAGGCACTACACTTGACACAGAAAAAATCTGGATGGGGAGCAAACATACCATCAACTTAGGTGTCGGAACTAATACGGCAATAACATTGCCGCGAGGTCAAGCTAAGCATCTAGTGACAGAAACAGTCATTAAAGGAAATTTACGCGCTCCCATTAAAAAAGGCGATAAGGTGGGTAACATAATCTACTCTCTTGGTGGTAAACAAGTTGCATCATTTGATTTAGTTGCGCTTGAAACAGTTGATAAAGGTGGCATTTTTAGTCGCCTCATTGACTATATTCAATTATTATTTATCAACTGGTTTAACTAACACCAATGATTTCAAGAAATAATGGGTAAAAATATTGCGTAGAGAAAATGATTCAATGCGATCTGGCGTTTTTTTAGAAATTAACTAGGTTATTCATCAATAAAGAATTAAATTAAAGACTTTCATTCTTTATTGCTTTATCTCTTGATAGGATCTTCAACTACGTACTGCGATGCTATTTGCCATATCACTCACTAAATATTGCGGCTTTAATAGTAACGGGTAAATACTTTTAATCTTTGAAAATTTTATCATTTAAAAAACACCTTGTTTTTTAATTTAAAAAGGTCAGACTATGAGTCTGTAAATATCATTATACTATCGACGTTAAGTATGTAATCTAAATCTTACGCATGGAAATAGATCAACTATTTATTGTAATTTATATTATTTTATATTTGATCCCGCGGAGTATCAGCGTAGCAACTTGGCAGTTGGATGATCTAAAATAACATGACATTAAATTACATTATTTACCGTCTTACAGACCAAATTTAAATCCTATTAAGCGACTGTGGACGGTAATGCATGAATATGTTAGAAATAATAAATATGTTGCAATAGCTAAAGCGTTCTGGCTAAGTATTGATGAATTTTTAGATGCTATATTACCTAATATTGGGCATCTTTTAACAAGTAGGCTAAATGGCAACGGTCAAATATTCAATTTCACCTAAATTGAGACTCTTATACGTCACATTGGTATGTACGCATGCTAGTTCAAGATGAAAAGTCAGATATGTAAATTGCACCGAGGTAATAGGAATAACTCGCCCTAAAATATTAAGAATTATGAAACAAGAGGCATTAATTTATCCTTTTATATTAGGAATAAAAATGGCATTAAATACACATTTTGATGAGTTACTTGAATTTCCTTGTATTTTGGCATTTAAAGTGATGGGCGTAAATAAGCCTGAATTGGTAATACAAGTACTTGAAGTTGTTCAAAGGCTAGCACCTGGCGATTATTCTCCACAAATAAAACCTAGCTCTAAAGGTAATTATTGTGCTTTTAGCTTATCGATTAAAGTCACTGATAAGACGCATGTAGAATCTATTTATACTGAGCTAAATCAACTTGAACTTGTGCGACACGTTTTATAAAAAATGATGAATACTAACTCCCTAGATCTTAACATTCGCTATCTAGGCTTGCAAGATTACCAGCACATCTGGCAAAAAATGAGTGACTTTACAACGCATCGAACTGTAAAAACAGCAGATGAAATATGGATCTTAGAACACTATGCTGTTTTTACACAAGGGCGATCAGGAAAGGCTGAGCATTTATTAAGAAGTACTGATATTCCAGTCGTAAAAAGTGATAGAGGCGGACAAATTACCTATCATGGACCAGGTCAAATCATTGTTTATTTACTGATTAATTTGCGACGTCAACACGTCAATGTGCGCGCTTTAGTTTCCATTATAGAGCAATCAGTTATCAATTTGTTAGCAGATCATGATGTTATCGCGGTTGCAAAAGTACAGGCGCCTGGCGTTTATGTTAATGGGAAGAAAATAGCCTCTTTAGGTCTCAAGATAAGAAAAGGGTGTTCGTTTCATGGAGTGGCACTTAATGTCGACATGGATCTTGTCCCTTTTTCATGCATCAACCCTTGCGGTTATGCAGGGCTTGAAATGACACAATGTAAACAAGAAGGTATCAATTGTGCAACGCAAGAGCTTTCTACTGCACTTGTTAAAAATATTACTCAACAATTAATGTATTCAAAAATAGAGTGTTTTTTCCATGATCAATAAACCACCACAACTTCGCGCGGGCGTGAAATTACGTGATGCAGATAAACTTGCTCATATTCCAATTAAGGTTATACCATCGGATAGAAAAACGATATTAAAAAAACCAGCATGGATGAAAATCAAACTCCGCGCTGACAACACGCGTGTATCTGAAATAAAAAAAGCACTGCGTAAAAATAACCTACATTCAGTATGTGAAGAAGCATCTTGCCCAAATTTAAACGAATGCTTCAACCACGGTACAGCAACCTTTATGATTTTAGGGGATATTTGTACGCGCCGCTGCCCATTTTGTGATGTTGCTCATGGTAAACCCTTGCCTGTTAATGAAACTGAACCCGTTAAATTAGCTGAAACAATTAGTGAAATGCAATTGAAATATGTAGTCATCACCTCTGTTGACCGTGATGATCTTCGCGACGGGGGAGCACAACATTTTGCTGATTGCATTCGAGAAATACGATCATTAAATCCTAATATAAAAATTGAAATATTAGTCCCTGATTTTAAAGGGCGTATGGATAAAGCGTTAGCATGTTTTAAAAATGATTTACCAGATGTGTTTAACCATAATCTTGAAACGGCCCCACACCTTTACAAGCAAGTACGACCTGGAGCGGATTATAAATGGTCTTTAGAATTGCTAAGGAAATTCAAAGAAAAACATCCAGAAATACCAACAAAATCAGGGTTAATGGTGGGGTTAGGTGAAACAAATCAACAGATAGAAGCGGTCATTACTGACCTGCGTGAAAACGGTGTCACTATGCTGACGTTAGGGCAATATTTACAACCGAGTCTTAATCATCTTGCTGTTGAGCGTTATGTGCCACCCTCAGAGTTTCATGAAATGGGTGAAATGGCAAAATCAATTGGATTTGAACATGCAGCATGCGGACCATTTGTGCGTTCATCGTATCATGCTGATTTACAAGCAGCTGGTGGGGAGGTTACATAACAGAATTAACGAGAAGCAACACTTCCCGCTACTGAAATTTTTGGCTATTTTTCAACTAATCTTCCTTAAATTGACTAACAATAGCCACTTTTATCAGTCAATTTTCCTTGATGTAAACAAAAATTTTAGCATTGCCTATGCATACGATCATATTGATTAATTATAAATATTGTAATGGTATAGTTATTTTGGCCACCTAGTCAGAGGTGATATTATTCAGCTTATAATAAAATAGGTAACAAAATGAAAAAACAAGCAAGATCAACATATACTCATGTGACGCTCAAGATGATTTATGAGGTTTTAGCTCGGATGTCAGACTAAGGCACAACAGCAAATATCTCACAATGATCAACTGCGTTGATCATTTAGCGAGAAATGAAATACAAGTACTTTATACATTATAGTTATTGTGTTTTCTATTGCCATGCTAAGGCTGCCTTATTTTCATATGAAATCGAGCTAACGCCCTGCAGGGCAAGGCAATTTCACAATATTAAATTTCTCTAGAGAATAACTATTTAGGAATTAAAGTCTTTGTTTTAATTTGACCTTTGGTAATTAACGCAGTTAATCATCGAGAGGGTAATTTAATCCCTTGTGTTTCGTGCGCAATTTGCCTTGCTGACTTTTTATTCAAAGTAACATGGATATATAGCAATACCACCTCTAAATACAAGGCTAGAAGTGTACTCGATAATCACAATAAGGCAAAATTTTAGATATCTTCGCATGTTGTTAATTAACTAAAGCTTAGGATAATTAAAATTTGCTGTAAAATTTTAGATTATGAGAGCGCTTTGAATTGTACAATGCCCAATTGGAAGAATTACCATGCAGGATCTGGGCGCAAGTCATTACTGAAAATCCATGATGGATAGCGCCCATATCAGCTTTAATGCCTGACACACCGATAGTGTGGGGTACGCAAATCTCGGCTCTCCATCCCATAACCACCACATGGCTTATTCTAAGACTATTCAGCCGAGTCTTCAGATTAGTTCGTTCGAATGCATTATATGTTGGCTTTCGTAAACGGTATTCATGTCCATTGTAGAGAGCCCTAAGCGCTGTACGAGTTACATCATAAGATTCATTTAAGACAGGTAGGCCACGTCGGTGGCTAATTGAAAAGACAGCACAACCTAATGACTGCATATACATCAATAGCCTTTGTTGTCTTGCTGTTGTATTCGAATGTGCTAATATATTGCCTGGTGTGTTTGATATTTCATATTCAAATCCATATTCAAATCCAATTTCAATTTCAATTTCAGCTGCGTAATCTTCTACGTCAATAACCAACAAGGCTACTTCATATTGCTTAGAACAAATATCTTGTAGAGCAGCATATAAGCTACCAATAATGTACATAATAGCTACCCTTTTATAGCACTTTTAAATTTATTTAGATTAAAAATGTAGATGATTACCAATACCTTCGCTAAACTTGATTTAACTATAAAAACAATTTTTATTCTATATGGCTCGGCAAGTCTTGGGTTAAGCTTTTAATAGTATAACTTAAACTTGTTGGAAAAGTATCCAGTTGATTATATCATCACTAATTTTCTTCGGATAAGAGATGCAATAATGAAAAAGAATACACAACTAACTGAATTATCAGACGTCAACTACCTT
>JAGLDN010000278.1 GCA_023145575.1 Psychromonas sp. | reverse complement strand
TATTAACGATCGATTAGATGTAACAAGGGCAAGATGGAGTCTAGAAGGACCTGAGGCTATTTTGAGATTACGCTCACTTCGATCAAGCGGTGACTTCGATCAATATTGGGACTATTATAAAGCACAAGAAAAATTACGTAATTATGGATAAAAGACGTCGTTTCAAAGGAACTACACCCAAATACTTTCCTTATTATTTACCAGTTGAAAATTGAAAATTGAAACAAAAAACAAAAAACAAAAAACAAAAAACAAAAAACAAAAAACAAAAACCAATTTTCATGTCCTTTAAAATTATGTGCTGAACGAATTTACTATTATAATACTGTCAAAAAAAGATCAAATCAATAATCGCAGTTTTATACGATATTACCTCATGTTTCGCCTAGATCTGATCATCGAAGGAGTTGATGATTTCTTATTTTGATGTAATATGGTTGAATAAATAACCTTATGTAACATCAATATGTTATGTTAGTAAATTATATGTTTAACGGCGAAATAAAAGATAATGCGATTTGTTCCGTCCATTTTTCTCACTCTTGAATATAGTACCATACCTTATTATATATTCATCCACATATCTACCTGCAAAGCTGAAATTATAGAATAAACCAGTGATAAATTATCATTCATAGTAATTAGTCTAAACGAATGATTAAAAAAAATTTGTTTTAGATTATTATGATCTTTATCCCTTAACATTGGAGTAAATACATGATCAAATGTATAACACTCGCATAAAATCACAGTTGAATGATTATAAAGTCTCGGATTTGAAAATAGACTTGAGTAACCTATAGACGCTTTTTCTATACAATTGCCAATACCTGTCCTTGCAGCATTCTCAAATAATTGCATAATTGTGTCTTTTCTATTATCTCTACTTACCACCATTTGCCGATCTGAATTTGCAAAATGAAGTAACATGGTTATAAACTCTGTTTTAAAAGCTACAAAACAAAAGCAAAAGGAAGCAAAAAAACTAATTTTCAAACTGATCCTCATTATAAAGCTCTTTAATTTATAGCGAATATGTGCATGATTTTCATTCTATTGCTACGACTTACAGATCAGCACCGTCATAGCATCTCAATCGTAACGTTCACTTACATAGAATGTCATAATTTGAAGGATAATACATAGGATCTGCAAAAATGGGAATGGATTTTACGCTGAATTCTTGATTCATTACTCGCTGTCTTATTCTAAGTTGAATCAAATTTGGAATGTTTTGTAGACCATTTGTGAATGCGAACCTTGAATTTAAATTGGGAAAATACCAATCTTCCATCCAGCAATCCACAATCACAGACATTTTACTTAACTCGCCTAAACAGATGCGTTGAGTATCTTGTAACTCATGTCCTGTGATAAGAATAAATATATGATCAAATGTAAAACACTGGCATAAAATCACAGTTGAATGATTATAAAGTCTCGGATTTGAAAATAGACTTGAGTAACCTATAGACGCTTTTTCTAAACAATTGCCAATACCTGTCCTTGCAGCATTCTCAAATAATTGCATAATTGAGTCTTTTCTATTATCTCTACTAGCTTGTAGGGCGCTATTAGCTGAACTTTTGCCTAATATAAAATCATAAAACTTATTAGGGCTCTTAATTCGTGCAACATCTTTAAAAAATTTAATCGCACTTTATGCCGCAATCATTCTATTTTGCATGATTAAACGATCTTTTTGAGAAAATGTAGAAACATTATTTATTAAATGACTTTTTTCAGAAAACATAAAGATCCAATTGTTATAATTCTTCTAAGCCGAAATTAAAAACCTATAAAACAAACAACTGAAATTCAATATTATTATTTAAAAATTGATCTGCGCCTAAAATGAACAACTAAAAACTTAATGCATATCACTTTAAAGTCAATAATTTAGACCAATATTGCCGTAACAATCCATTAGTATTTTCGTTCAATCCTCAACGCCATGAACAGTAGGGATCTGCAAAAAACATCCACATTCAAGCTTTTTCGACACATATGTTAAGCAAATTCTTTACCATTGAATGCTGTGATTGTTAAAACTAAATCTTTAGATGCTGCCAACCATTCAATCCTTGCATCTGTCACAGTTCTTGCTGATTTATCAAAAATTCGTTTGGTTACAGTGTAACGAGTTGGCCGCTCAACTATTCTAAATAGAACATATCGATGCTACCGATAAACAAATCAATGCCAATCACCAACTAGAGCACGCTCATTGACAATGTCTGGACGCTTTTCTATAGCTACACGATCCTTTATTTAGCCACGTTTAGCTAGCTTCTCCATAGATCTGGAATTATATTTTTTAGCTTTCTGAACAACAATTTGTAGCCCGCCCCACCTTGATTTTTGTCTTCCAAAATGAAGTTATAGATTGTTTTATGGCTGAGTTTAATGATCAAATCAACACCACTCTTTAGTCGGTCTGTAACTTGTTAATGACTCCAGTTTTCTTTGAGTTTGCTTATAATATATCCAATAGTTTCAAGAGTTTCAAGAGTTTCAAAAGGTTCAAGTGTTTCATGAGTTTCAACTGGATAAAAGACCGATCCTGTTCGCCTTTTCAATTGCTTTGTTATTTGCCTGTATAGCACAATAACCTAACTTCCCAATATTGCGTTTCAACTCTCGTGAAATCAAAGATTGACTAATGCTAATTTATTCGGCTATTTTATTTATTGAGCATTTATTAAGTGCGCAAAGCATAATCTTAGAGGTACAGTCAGTCGTTTATTATTTTTATTATTTTTATTATTTAGACCGCTAACAAGAGGGAAGTTTGTGATTATATATTCAAATGGGAACTTTTCAATTAATATAAGTTATGCATTTGTACCCGTGACACTTCATGATGCTTTGTCAGGCTTTAGCTCGAGGATCAGAGCAAGGCATAACATTCGACCTATCAACGATTAGCTACGCTAATCATTTGTCGGTAGAATTAACGATAACATGTTAATTCTTTTATTGTTATTCACTTTTCG
>JAGLDN010000277.1 GCA_023145575.1 Psychromonas sp. | reverse complement strand
AATTTAAAATCAGCCTTAGTGAGAAGCAAAGGGAAGGCGTAAAGCGAAAAGTTTCGACGACAAGAACATTGCGCTCAAGTCGCCTTGGTGAGTTCAAAGTTGTAGTGGAAAAGGGGTATGAACATGATGGTCTACAAGTTGTATTTCCCGACGAATTACATAATTTTGTACCCAAGGGCAAGAGTTTTAGCTACGACTCTATCTGGGAAGTGACAAAACTTCGTTACATCGATGGATTACAACGCTGTGAAATCCAGAGGAGATTGCCATTTGACATCTCTACAGGCTCTGTTTCGAATCTCGCTACAGAGGGGTTGGCCTACCTTGGCCTATTAATTGAGTCAAAACATGCACAACTAAAAGAGTATTATTTAAAGAATAATCAACCCTTTGTTCTTCAGGTAGATGGTACAAATGAGCATGGAAAACAAGTGCTTTTTGTAGTGCGCGAAAGTTTCACAGGAGACGTACTTTATGCCCAAAATATTAAAAGCGAAAATACAGAAGACATCGTGAAGATTTTACAAGCTGTTCAGAATATATATCGTCGTCCAGATGCAGTGATTTGCGACATGTCGTCATCAATTCTTTCTGCCGTAAGAGAGGCGTGGGGTATAGAAGTTCCCACCCATATTTGCCAGTTTCATTTTCTCCGTGACCTAGGAAAAGACCTTTTATCAAACATACACAATCGTGTCCGTGCTGGAATGAAAAAACTCAATGTAAGTGCAGAATTGAACAAAAGACGTAAGCGTTTAGTAAAAAAAATTACAGAAGAAAGCGATGATAAAGTCACAGAAATCTATCAGGAGGTTATCAATATGATAGACTGGGTACGAGATTATAAGCACAGCCTGACAGGACAAGGTGTTCCATTTGATCTGCCATTCTTTGAATATTATACACGGTGCCGGATGATGGAAAAGAGTATTGATAAACTGCTCAAGATGAGACGAAAAGCTGGGGTTAAAAAAGCATTGAAGTCCCTGAATAATTTTCTGAAAAAAATAAAAATGTTCCATAGCCTGAAAAATATACAACCACAAGTCAAAAAGGATTTGAAACTCTTCAGAGAGATTCGAGATCTTTTCGACTTGCCAATTAATATCAAACATGTAGCGCCGTTGAGTCAAAATGTAGCAGCTAAACAAACCCAAGCCGCACCACAAAATCAACAAGAATTTCAAAAGAAACTTGATCAAATAATAGAAAAACTAAAGACATTAGAACAAAAATCTAAAAACTCAGTTTCACCTCAACGCTACAAAAAGGCTATTAAGCAGCTCGAAAAGTACCGCCATCAATTTAACACAACCATCGTTTATAATGGAAAAACCTTTACACTACCAAAAACTAATAACCTTTGCGAAATAGGATTCAGAGCAATCAAACAACAAGCAAGAAGAACCACAGGCAAAAAAAATCTCAAGCAGTTTATGGACACCACTCCTGCGGAAGCCATCTATCTACAAAACTTCAGAAACAAAAAATTTCATCACATACTTTTCGGTGACTTCCCAGAATATGAAGCATTTTCAA